>DATCYX010000423.1:0-2085 GCA_036526235.1 Anaerolineales bacterium
TTTCTCAATCGTGGAGCCGTCGCTGCCGGCAGTCACAACGATATCAAACAAGGCTAACACGAATTTGTCGGCAGGGATGTAGGAGGGTCGCCCTTTACCTTGATATAGGGATTTGATCATTGGGTGGTTGTACACCTTCTCTGTTATCCCTGATTTATTTTCTGGGATGGATTTTCTATCCGTGACGCGACCACCTTCGGGCGTGTTTAAGGTTTCCGCTAGCATCTCTCGTAGGGTAGTCTCGAGAAATGCAGAGCGATTATTAATCCACCGAGAGATCCACTCCTGGATGTTTGAAACTGCGAGGCTCAACAAGATGTATACCAGGATGAGACCTACGGCGACTTCAACCAGCTCTTCCAAATACATTGCTCCTCCTTTTGTAACTTCGGAAGTATTTAACTATGTGTTGACGGGAAAATAACATAGCCCTGCTGTACCAGGACCAGTGTGAACACCCAGGGCGGGGGAAAGCTCAGCGATTAGGGATTCTACGCAAGTCAAACGTTCTTCAACTAGCGACCTGATCTTTTCTGCCTCTTCGACCGCAGCAGCATGCACATAGGCTACCTTGATCTTTCCCATCAAGCCCACCGCCGCCTCAACTTTTTCCACCATCATTTGGTAAGCGCGCTTCCGGCTGCGTGCTGTCCCGACCGGCACAATAATCCCATTTTCCATGCTGAGCAAGGGCTTGATATTCAGCATGCTCCCTACAAGATGTTTAGCCTTCCCGATCCGACCGCCCATGTACAGGTATTTAAGCGTGTCAGCGGTTTGGATCATGCGCGTGATAGGGATCATCTCTTTAACCAGGTTGACGATATCAGAAAAGGGCTTATTACTCAAAGCAGCGCGGGCTGATTCAATCACCATCCACCCATGACACATCGACACGTTGAGGGTATCGATGACTTCAACGCGCAGCTTGGGAGCAAGTTCGCGCACCATCGATTGGGCTGCCATAGCTGCCTGGTAGGCGCCGCTACCTTTCGATGTCATGTGAATGCTTATGATTTCCTGTGTACCCTGATCAGCTAGATTTTGGTACATGGTCAGGTAGTCGCCCGGGCCGGGACTGGCGGTCTGGGGTAGCTGCTTGGCTGAAGGAAGCCAATTGTAAAATGTGTGGCGTTGGATGGTGACCAGATCGCGGAGGACTTCTTTCCCGCGATGGATGTAATAAGGAACCCAGTGGATATTCAGGGTTTCTAAGATTGATTCGGGTATGCTGGCGCAACTATCAGTGACAATGGCGATCTTAGACATAAATATCTCCTCGGTGCTTGGATGATAAAATGTCGCTGTAATATTCCTGATGTCACGAAATCTCAATCAATATTATATACCCGCTTTCTTTCCCGCGAAAACCGTCATTGCAGGGCAATTACATATGCCCTGAGGGGCATGCGCAATCCCGCAAAAAGAGGTTTAGGGGTGTTTTGGTGTGGCTATGCCCCCACCAAAACACCCCATTTTCTCTCCTCAGTGGTGGGAAATCGCCCAAATGCGATTGCCCTACCGGCATTGCGATGGAAGCTTGTGGGCAACCTGAGCCATCTTAAATCGTTATGGCGGGAAGGCCTCTGGGCTGACCTGCCTGCTGCCGCCAGGTAGGCAGGCGAAGCTATCTCAATCGCTTATAGCGAGATCGCTTCGCTGCGAGTGATGCTCATCCAGAAATCCGAGAATCGCCGGAGCCACGTTGGTTAGGTTAAGCGAAATTTTGTCTGGGTACGGAGTAGAGCCATGGGATGATCCCCCTCTTGAGTGACGTTTCGCCGAGTCCTTCGCCAGACGAACGAACGAGCTTCGCAACTCTCTTGCGCCAATCAGCAGTGCGGGTACGGGGTTGAAGGTATGCCTGCGCGTCGATAAGTCCTCCAGATTGCCGTGGTCAGATGTGATTAAGATCAAGCCTGAATGGTCGTCCCAGGTGTCTAGAAGACCGCCTATTACCTGGTCGAAGGTTTCCAAGAGAGAGCATGCAGCGCTCATGTCCTGATGATGACCAGCATAATCGCTCAGCCAAAATTCAAACATTGAAAAATCGTGGTCGACCGCTAACTTAGCCAGACGTGCTCC
>DATCYX010000424.1:0-12108 GCA_036526235.1 Anaerolineales bacterium
GGTTTGCGTGCATGGTCCTCCAGCTCAACCATCTGCAATAACTCCAGCGCCCGTTGCTCGCTCGCGCCTGAGCGATAGAGTCCACTGACATCCATAGGCAAGATCACGTTCTGTAAAAGGGACAGGTTGGGCATCAAGTGGAAGGATTGGTAAATAATGCCTACATTCCGCCCCCTCCATGTGGCCAGCTGGTTTTCATCCAGGCGGTGAATAGGCAATTCATCCATCCACACTTCGCCGCTGGTCAGCCGATCTACGCCTGTCAGTATGTTGATTAGGGTTGTTTTTCCTGCCCCTGATTTGCCGATAATACCTAGGAACTCACCTGGATAAACATCCAAATCGATCCCGCTTAAAGCCAGGAAATCTCCAGCCGCGGTCTGATAGCTCTTGCTAACTCCCCGCAGGCGAACAAGCGGGGTGCGCCCGTTGCCATTGAGCGGATGTGGTGGGTTAGCAATTGAAGTTCGACCATTTCCATTTTTAGAAATTTTTTCTCTCATCTTCCATTAATAAACACGCTGTAGTATAATAGACATACGTCTAGTAATTATATGGAGGGCTTGCGTCTTGTCAACCACCAATTCTGCTGAGCGTTCATTACTGAACAATTTTCGCAAATCGTCGAAGTCTGGCTCCAAGGAGCGCAAAGTAGATCGGCGCGTCTATCGAACCCGCCGGGCCCTGCGAGAAGCATTCTTTGCGCTGATTCTTGAGAAGGGCTACGAAGCGGTCACCATCGAGGAGATCACCAACCGGGCGGACCTAGGACGCACCACATTTTACCTCCATTACCGCGACAAAGAAGACCTGCTCATGGAAAGCATTGGCGAGCTGGTCGATGATCTGGTTGAACGAATGTCTCACCTCCCCTTAGGTGATTGGAAAATCGATCTCAACTTTTCTAACAGCCAAGCGCCCCCAGCAATCACGTTGCCGTTCCAGCACGTCGCCCAAAACGCACAGCTCTATCGTATCATCCTGCGCGGCGAAGGCAATTTCTCCATAACAGCACGCCTGCGCGAAATCATTGTCCAAGCTTCCGGTGAAATCATCCAGGTGATGCTGAAAAAAGAGAAGCTGGCGATCAACCCTCAACTGCCACTGGAGGTCTTCATGAATTATCTGGCAGCTTCCTGGTTGGGGCTGATCACTTGGTGGCTGGAGAAGGAGATGCCCTATACTCCCGAGCAGATGGCGACCATGTTCCAAATGATGTTCATCCGTGGAGCTCGAGATGTATTGGGGTTGACATCATAGCAGGCTTGCAGTGATGCTTTTTTAGGCTTACCCCGTAGTCGTTTCTACAGAAAACTAAATATTCAACCCTTAGCGGCTCGCTTGTATGCCTCCAGTACCCGCTGGCGAGCGAGCGCGTGATCCACAATGGGCAGCGGGTAATCTTTGCCGGGCTTAAAGCCAACGGCAAGCTGGGCCTCCTGGGGCATCTCCCAGGGGCGATGAATCCATTTCTCAGGAACCTTCACCAATTCAGGCACCCAGCGGCGGACATAGGAACCAGAGGGGTCAAACTTGATGCCTTGTAATACCGGGTTGAAAATCCGAAAATAGGGTGCGGCATCGGTGCCCACACCGGCGGTCCACTGCCAGCCGCCATTGTTGGCTGCTGGGTCACCGTCGACCAGCGATTGCATGAACCAGCGCTCGCCGTCCTGCCAGTTGACCAGTAAATCCTTCACCAGGAACGAAGCCACAATCATGCGCGCCCGGTTGTGCATCCAGCCGGTACCTGCTAGCTGCCGCATACCCGCGTCCACGACAGGGTAGCCGGTTAAACCAGCTTTCCAAGCCTGCAGGTCTTGGGGTGCATCTCGCCAGGGGACATTGCGCAAGGAAGGGTTGAAGGCTGTCTTCAATACGTGGGGGAAATGGTACAGGATAGCTATATAAAATTCGCGCCAGACGAGCTCATTAATCCAGGTATCCACCCCTTTAAGCGCTTGCGGATCGCCAGCAGAAACGCGGCTTTCCAAGGCTGCATTCAGCGCTTGCCGGGGAGAGAGCATGCCAAAACGCAGATAGGGGGAGAGAGCCGAAGTGCCTTCCAGGTCCAGGCGATTGCGATCCTCGGTATACGCATAGATCAGGTCTTCACAAAAATGCTCCAGACGGCGCCGCGCTTCTGCCTCCCCAGCTGGGAATAGCTCGGGCGGTTCACCTTCGGGTAGTGACTCCGAGTCCAGCGGGATCGAACCAGGTAAATATTCTGGGGCAGGCAGCGTTTCCAACGTCGAATTTCCTGCGGTCAACGTTAAGGCTTTCCAAGCTTTGCTAAATGGGGTATACACCGTATAGGGGCTGCCATCTGGCTTTGCCACTGAGGCGGGATGGCGAACCGTCACGCCCGGCTGCAAAGTCAACGGCAAAACCCGGCCAATGTGCTCATCGCGTTGGAGGGCATAAGGGCTGTAATCTTCCACCGCGTATATGCGCTGTGCACCGCTCTCCGCCACCAACTGCCGCAGTACATCCAAGGGGTCGCCAGAGCGCACCACCAGGCGATTGCCCATGCGCTGCAAATCCTCATCCAAACGGCGCAACCCTTCGAAGAGAAACGCCTTACGCGATGGTGCCGGCTGCTTTAGCAAATGCGGATCAAGAATAAATAGCGGGACTAGCGCTCCCGCTCCTTTTCGTGCCTCGTTCAAAGCCAGATTGTCCGCCAGGCGCAGGTCACGGCGGATCCACCAGATGTTTGTAAGCATGTCTGCGAACCTCTACTTCTCGATTTCTAAAGATTATAGCTGATAGGCTTTATCGTATCCAGCTTGAGCAAGTATTGATCCAGCGTAATAACACTAATACGATAGCCCTAGGTTTAGATTCACCTCTTGCTGAATTGCAAGAACGTTCTATAATCATATACACAAAGGAGGAACTCATGCCACAACTCATGCGCTGCCTGTATTGTGGGCTCCTGCAGGATGAGCCTGCCGGTGTGAAATCCTGCGCTCGATGCGGCGGGGAGCTGGGGTACGAATCAATGCCAACTTCGGACGAACGAAGCTCCTATGTTTCCGTCCAGATGGAGCTAGACCAGATCACCGCGCCTTCCGGACAAAATTGCGACCGCTATCTAATGGTAACACTGCGCACGCCCGCACAGGTGCCCGCGGAGCAGGCCGCGCCTACTCAGAGCGGGCGGCCCCCCTTAAACTTCTGCGCCATACTGGACGTCTCCGGCTCAATGCAAGGCGAGAAGATCACCCAGGCCAAGGAAGCCGTGCGCCAAACATTGAATCACTTGCGTGAAGGAGATGTGTTCTCGCTGGTAACTTTTTCATCCGACGTGCGTGCCGTTTTCGAGCCACGTCTGGTAGATTCCCATACCCGGCGTGTGGTGGAAAGCGCTCTGCAGGAGATTCAAGCTGGCGGCATGACCGCACTGGATGGTGGATTAGCACTCGGACTAGAGAAAATCGCTTCTCGAAAAGAGGAGACCAACCTGGCATTGCTGCTGAGCGACGGACAGGCCAATGTTGGTGAAACGGATTTAGAAAAGGTCGGGCAGCGAGGCTATGCAGCCCGGCAACAGGGCGTTATCGTATCCACGCTGGGGGTGGGGCTAGACTACAACGAGGCATTGATGGTTGAAATCGCCACTCAGGGAGGCGGGCGTTTTTACCACCTGCATTCCGCTGGACAGATCGCCGTCTTCCTGGCAGGTGAGCTGGGCGAGGTGACTTCCCTGGCTGCCCGCGAGACAACCCTGCAATTAGATTTACCCCCTGGTGCCACGTTGGTTCCGCTTTCGTCGGCCTACCTTGCTGAGCAAAGCGGAGGGCGAGCATCTGTCGTCATCGGTGATATCCCCAGCGACACCGAATTGGAGATTCCCCTGCGCCTGACCCTGCCCGCCCAATCCCCTGGGACCAAGCTCAGCATCGAAGGCTCACTCCAATACCGCTCCCCTGCGGGCAACCTGCTCCACACCAGGCTGAACCGGGTGACGGTTCGCTTCGTGAAAAAGGCAATCTTCAAATTGCGAGATGGCATCGTGCTGCCTGTGGCTGAGCGGGTCTTTGAGCAGATGAAGGCCGCCAGTGTGCTGCGGGTCTCCCGCGCCTACGCCATGAATGCTGTGGATGGCCAGCGACAATCCGAAGAACGATTGGCGGCAATGCACGAGTATGCTGTCAAGCTGGGAGACGAGCGGGCAGTTGAAGAGATGAAGATAGCAGAGCAATCTTTCGGTTTTATGGCGAGCAGCCCGAGCGCAGCCAAAGCTGCGGTGGCGGATGCCTTCTCAAAACAGCGCAGCGCGAAGGATTTTGATAAAAAGTAAATCGCTAAAAAACATGAACCCCCTCCCGCCGCTAATGCGGAAGGGAGGGGGAACGAGGGGGTGGGCAAACAGGTTACGAGACACAACAAACATAAAGCTTGGTGTGTTTCATACTATTCTCTCTTCTTCAGCAAGCTAACGTCCTTACGTCCCCCAATCACGCAAGTAAAGAAAATCATACCCGATCGTGCGGTTGGAAAGCTTGGCAATGGGCGGCTGTATGCGCTTGAAGTGATTGCGGCGGACACGCTCGACCACCGCGCGCACAAAATCGACAGCAAACCCGGCTTCCACGCAATCTTCGGGGGTATACCGCTGATCTACCAGCAAGTATAAGAGCTGGTCTACCTCAGCATAGGTGAAGCCTAGCTCACCCTCGTCGGTCTGGTCTTTCCAAAGGTCAGCGGAGGGTGCTTTCTGGATGATCGCCTCGGGCATGCCCAGTGCCCGCGCGAGCTGGCGCACCTGGGTCTTGTACAGGTCGCCCAGCGGATTCAAGGCGCAAGCAGAATCACCATAGAGGGTGGTATAGCCCAATAAAATCTCGGTCTTGTTACCTGTGCCGACCACTAGCCCCCCAAAGACCTCCGATTGATCGTATAAAACGATCATGCGGGTGCGCGCCATGATGTTGCCGCGCCGCAGGTGGCTTGCCTCGGGATTTTGCTTGAAGTATGGCTCAACCATATCTGTGATTGGGATGGTCGTCGAGGTCACCCCCAGGGTGTCGATCACCATTTGGGCGTGATCCAGGGAATCCTGAGATGATGCGCTGTATGGCATGCGCACCGCAAGGACATTCTCTGGTCCCAGCGCTTCAGCAGCCAGATAGCAAGATAGGGCCGAATCAACTCCTCCGGAAAGTCCGACCACCGCTTTCGCAAAGCCAGCGCGGGTGATCTCCGTCTGGATAAAGCCGGTCAGTATGGTGCGAGCCAGTTCGGTGTTAATCGCCAGGTCAATCATCTTACCCTCATCATGCTTTGGGCCCCCTATGGTTGAAATGCCGAATTAATGTCTCTTCTTGTCATCATGCTTCCCTTGACCCAATATCCTCTCCATCTCGCGCATCACCAAGGCAGTGCGCTCATCGCGCAGCAAGGGCAAGCGAACGCGCGTGCGGTGGAGCTGGTTCAGGTCGATCTCAGTCAGGGTAAGGGACTCCTGGTGATATGGGGCTTTGACGAGCAACTCGCCATCCGGATCAAAAACTGTTGAGCCGCCCCAAAAATTCAGTCCGTCTTCATAGCCTACCCGGTTGACGTGAACAATGAATGAGGTAAACAAGCTGGCGTAGGCGCGGTTGATGTGCTCCACCCAGTGCGCTGACTCGAGCTGGGGTTCGTTGCGCAGACCGCGACCGGGCGAAGCCGAGGTAAACAGGAACAGGTCCGCCCCGTCCAGCCAGAGCAGGTACGGTGGCGAGGCATGCCAGAAATCCTCACAGATTAAAATACCAGCGCGCCCAAAGCGAGTGTCAAAGGCGCGTACCGAATCCCCCCAAGCGAAAAAACGTCCCTCATCAAAGAGTCCGTAGGTGGGCAGATACACCTTGTGGTGGACATGGGTCACCTGCCCGCGGGAGAGGTAAGCCGAAGAGATGTAGAAGCGGTGGCGCCGATCCTCATCAACAAAGCCGACCACCATGTCCAGCTTGCGACTGGCTTCTAAGAGGCTGCGAAAGACTGGGTCTTCCCCATTTGGATGGCGGGCTACCGTAGAGGTGAGGTCCTGCAGGACGTAACCGGTCAGGGAGAGCTCAGGAAAGATCAGCAGATCCACGCCGCTCGCCTGCGCTTCTGCCGCCAGCGCCAGGTGTTTATCCAGGTTGGCCTGGACATCACCCAGGGAGGTCTTGATCTGAGCGAGGGCGAGGGTGAGTTTCATATTTCCTTCTCAACGAAATCTTTAATACGCGTCTCAAAGAAGTACAAACCTGCAGTGCTAAACCCCAAAAATAGAATAGCCGCCCAGGCATCTAGACGCAACCCAAGCCAGAGCGGCGCTGGATCCGCGCGCAACCACGTGAGAAAGAGCATAATCAAAGAAAAGCCTAGCGCCCATCGCAAGGCCATCTGCCCCGCAACCGCCTTGCTTGGCTGGCGCCATTCCACCAACCATAGCAAACCCAAGGTCAGGATTGCCCCCAGGAGTTGTACGGGCAGGCGGGCAGCCATCACACCCCACTCGTCGCGGGAAGGTATAGCCCACCACGCATCTAGGGTTTGACCATAAGCGAAGCCGCCCAACCAGCACGCTAGCCAGGCGCTAATGGCAACAGTCGTTGCCATCGGCAGCAGGGCGTCCATCAGGGATAAAACGGGCTGCTTTCGGAGGAGCGCAACTACCCATAACGTCAGCACCACCCCAATGACCGCGCCCGGCCAGGAGAGACCGCCCAGAGGCAACAGGATGAGATCGACCAAGTGGTCACGAAAGTAGGCAAAATGGACAATGCCATAGGCGATTCGCCCGCCTACGAGACCCCCCAGCACAGCCGCCAAACCCGCATCGAGGTGAACCGGAATTTCTTTTGGCTTTCCCCGCACAGCAATCCAGGCGAGACCAATTACTGCCCCTATCCCCAAAGATAAAGAGAAAGAAACAATGGACAAGCCACCTGGCAAGGTGAATGCAATCACAGTGCCAATGATACCACGCTCATGATCCTCCTCGCGGGGTCGATACATGTTGATGTATAATGAGCATATGAATGACGTTGACATATTGCTCAATCCCAATCTGGCATACTTATTCCTGGTGCTGGGCTTTTTGCTAATCCTCATGGCAATAATGACCCCCGGAACCGGTCTGCTCGAGATTGGTGGACTCATTCTGCTTATTTTGGCCGGCTGGGAAATTACCAACCTTCCAATCAACGCCTGGGCGCTGGGTGTCTTGCTGCTGGCAGCCATTTTCTTCCTGCTGGCATTTCGCCAATCCAGACCTCAGCTATATCTGGGTTTGTCTATCCTAGCCCTGGTGATTGGCTCCACGTTTCTATTTCGTGGGGAGACTTGGAGCCAGCCAGCAGTAAACCCTTTCCTGGCGCTGACCGTATCCGTGCTCAGCAGCGGGTTTATCTGGCTTGCTGCACGCAAAACGCTTGAAGCCCGGCGCATATCTCCCTCTCACAGTCTAGAGAGCTTGATTGGGGCCATTGGTGAAGCCAAAACGGAGATTTTCGAAGATGGTTCCATTCAGGTAGCCGGTGAGCTGTGGTCTGCCCGCAGCGAAAAGACCATCCCCGCTGGCTCTCAGGTTCGCGTCATCGGGCGGGAGGGCTTTATTTTGGAAGTAGAGGCGATCAACCAATAAACATCGAAACCCCAAAAGGTCCCTGAGACTTTTTGGGTCTCAACCTAAAAACACTGGAGGTCAATCATGGACATATTTGGACCCGGAGGGACTGCTCTATGCCTGGTTGGAGCAGTTATCGTCATTGCCCTGGCTTTTGTTGCCAACGCCATCCGCATCGTTCCCGAATTCCAGCGCCTGGTCGTCTTCCGGCTGGGTCGCTGCATTGGGGCGCGCGGGCCGGGGATCGTCTTCCTCATCCCGATCGTAGACCGGGCAGTGAGGACCGACTTGCGCGAGCAAGTGCGTGAAATCCCTCATCAGACATCGATCACCAAAGACAACGCCCCGATATCGATCGATTTCTTGTGGTACTACAAAGTGCTTGACCCAACCGAGAGCGTCCTGCAAGTGGGCAACTTTGAAGCGGCTGCCCAGGGTATGGCAACCACCACCCTGCGGGCGGTCATCGGCGGTATTTTCCTGGATGAAGTGCTGTCAGAGCGTGAGCACATTAACAACATGCTGCGCACTCGCCTGGATGACGTCACCGAGCGCTGGGGAGTGAAGGTCACCAATGTGGAGATCCGCGAGATCATCCCACCGCGTGAAGTGCAAGATGCGATGAACCGCCAGATGTCTGCTGAGCGCATCCGCCGCGCCGTGGTGACCGAATCGACGGGCACGCGCGAGGCCGCGGTAAACGTGGCTGAGGGTGAAAAGCAGGCGGCTATTTTGCGAGCAGAGGGCTCGAAGCAGTCAGCCATCCTTGAGGCAGAAGGCGCTCGGCAGGCACAATTGCTGAAGGCTGAGGGCTTCTCCGCCGCCCTGGAAAAAATCTACTCTGTAGCCCAAACGGTGGACCCCAAGACAATGACGCTGCAATACTTCGAAACTCTGAAGTCAATCGGCGCCAGCCCATCAACCAAATATATTTTCCCGATGGAGTTTTCCAGCCTCTTGGGTGATTTTCTCAAGAGCCGAGGAGAATAAATCCGCCTGATGAGCACCGTTGTATCTGCCGTGCCAGGTTGCTCGACGATGATCCTGCCGGCCACCTGGCGCGACTTTAACATCATCCGTCAAATCGAACATATTTGCTTCCCGCGGGATGCCTGGCCCTTCTGGGACATTTTCAGCGTATTAACCCTGCCAAACGTGGTGCGCTTGAAAGCTGTTTGCAACAGCCAGACGGTGGGATTCATCGCCAGTGACGTTCGTCCAGTGGAGAAGATGGCCTGGATCGCTACCATCTGTGTCTTGCCGGAATTCCGCCAGCGAGGCATTGGCACGGCACTGTTGCATGCCTGCGAGGGTCGCATCAACCTACCCAGCATGCGCCTAAATGTGCGCGCCTCAAATGAGACAGCTGTACGCCTATATAAAAACCTGGGGTATTCCCAAATCGGCGTTTGGCCGCGCTATTACCAGGACGGAGAGGACGCTTTGATACTGGAGAAAAGGTTATATTAAGTTTATGAGTTCCTCAGAACACCTGCCAGCTCCGATCTTCATCGCTCGTCCAGCAGCCCTAGAGAGGCTGGCAAGGCTGTTGCAGCAAGAGGCAATCATCGCCGTCGACACCGAATCGAACAGCCTGTATGCCTATCAAGAGCAGGTGTGTTTGATCCAATTCTCCACGCTCAGCCACGATTACCTGGTAGACCCGCTAGCTCTCAAGGACCTCTCCAGCCTGGGCCCCATTTTTAGCGATCCGCAAATCGAGAAGGTCTTCCATGCCGCAGAGTATGACTTGATCTGCCTGCGCAGGGATTTCGGATTCGAGTTCGCCAGCATCTTCGACACCATGATTGCTGCGCGCATCCTAGGGCGCGCCGAGGTGGGCCTTGGGGCAATACTGGAAGCCGAGTTCCGCGTTCGCCTGGACAAGCGCTACCAGCGGGCAAACTGGGGAAGGCGGCCGATTCCCCCGGAGTTATTAGCCTATGCCCAACTGGACACGCACTACCTTATCCGCCTGCGGGAACGCCTGCGGCGTGACTTGAAGGAGAAGTCTTTTTGGCCCCTGGCTTGCGAGGATTTCCAGCGTATGGGGACCACAAATGGGCGCCCCGCTGAAAACAAAGGTGATGATTTCTGGCGCATCAATGGCGCGCGCGATTTGGCTCCTCAGAACGCAGCGGTGTTGAAAGAGCTATGGCGCTACCGTGACCATATGGCCCGCGTGACAAACCGCCCGCTATTCAAGGTAATTGGCGACCGCACGCTGCTTGCTATTGCAGAGCGTTGCCCAAACGAGGCGGGTGAGCTGAGACAGATACCTGGAATGACCAGCGGCCAGATGGCGCGGCATGGTCGAGAGCTGCTGGCAGCCGTGCAAAAGGGGTTGCGGGCGAAGCCTCTCTATCCGCCACATCTCAACCGCCCGGACGATAAGCACCTGGAGCGCTTCGAATCGCTGCGTAATTGGCGCAAAACCACCGCGCGCCACATGGGCGTGCCATCGGACGTGGTATTGCCACGCGACCTGATGCTGTTACTGGCAGAACTCAACCCACGCAAGCCGGGTGACCTTAGCAAAATCATGGAGGGAGTGCCCTGGAGGCTGGAGCACTTCGGCGAGCAGATATTAGCGGTGCTTTTATCCGCTCAATAGACGTGCTTCAGTCCACAGTACCTACTCCATCCATCCAAATGCGAAAATCCTAAATCTTATGAAAATCACCTTTCATGGAGCGGCCCGCACGGTTACCGGGTCCCGCCACTTACTACAGGTTAACGGCGCCACCTTGCTCCTGGACTGCGGCCTGTTTCAAGGTCGCCGGCAGGAGTCCTACCAACGCAACCTGCACTTGGGGTTCGACCCAGCAAAAATTGATGCGGTCATCTTGTCCCACGCCCATATCGATCATAGCGGCAACCTGCCCAACCTGGTGAAGAGCGGCTTCCGCGGCACGATCTACGCCACGCCAGCCACCGCGCACCTGGGTAACCTGATGCTGATGGACTCTGGTCACATCCAGGAGTTGGACGCGGCCTACGTCAACAAAAAGCGATTAAGGCGCGGCGAGCCGACCATCGAGCCGATTTATACGATGGAAGATGCGGCCGCAGTGGCGCCATATTTTCAGCCGGTAAATTACAAACAACGTATTGAGCCAATTCCAGGTGTGACAGCCCACCTGGTGGACGCCGGGCACATCTTGGGCTCGGCATCTGTAGCCCTGGAAATCGAAGAGAACGGGCGCAAGACTCGCCTGTGGTTCTCCGGGGATATTGGACGGCGCGATTTGCCGCTGGTGCGCGACCCGACCCTGCCCGAGGAGACCGATACGCTGATCATGGAATGCACCTACGGCGATAAAATCCACCGCGGCCCGCAGGAGGCCTACGAGCAGCTGCGCGAGGTGGTAGTGCGCACGGTGCAGCGCGGCGGCAAAGTGATCATACCAGCCTTTGCCGTGGGACGCACCCAGGAGCTGGTGTACGACCTGCACCGCATGATCGACAGCGGCGAGGTGCCGCGCATCCCGGTCTTCGTGGACAGCCCGCTGGCGATCAACGCTTCGGAGATCTTCCGCGCCCACCCCGAGTGCTTCGACGAGGAGACACGCCAGTTCATCCAGGAGGACAAGCACCAAGCTGTCTTCGGCTTCGACCTGCTCAGCTACACCCGCACCGTGGAGGAATCAAAGGCTTTGAACGAGCGCCGGGACCCGATGGTGATCATCTCGGCATCGGGAATGGCGGAAAACGGGCGCATCCTGCACCACCTGGCGAACAATATCGAAAACCCGCGCAACACGGTGCTGATCGTCTCCTGGCAGGCTCCGTATACCTTGGGTCGACGCCTGGCAGAGAAGCAGGAAGAGGTGCGCATCTTCGGCGACACCTTCCGGCGCAGGGCGGAGGTGGCTACCATCGGCGGCCTGTCGGCACACGCCGGGCAAAACCTACTGCTAGAATACGCCCAGAGAGTGAAAGGCAGCGCCAAGAACATCTACCTGGTGCATGGTGAGGAGAAGCCCGCGGCTGTGTTGACCCAGCTACTGGCGGAAGACGGCATGAGCCAGGTGCATTATCCACAGCAAGGATGGAGCGTGGAAATTTAGGCCGATCTACGCTATAATCGCGGTAAGTCCGTGTCAAGTGTTCCCGTGCCACGTGACACGTTGATTGGAGAGGTGCCAGAGCGGCCGATTGGGGCGGTCTCGAAAACCGTTGTGGTCCTTGCGACCACCGTGGGTTCGAATCCCACCCTCTCCGCAGGTTATAAGATCCCCCAAGGCAGCTTAGGCTGCACTTACTGCCGGACTTAATCGTTCTGGTGGTACGACTGTCAAAGTGTAAGGGACCTGCGACCGAGATCGCTCACAGTTCACCCTGGCAATCTCACTTCAAAAATGCATACCCCTCATTGTATGTAATCCTCAACTCTTTTCCCGCTAGGTCAACACCTGCATGCAAGGTCACGGCTGAGTCTTGCATAGTTTGTCTATGTTAGATTGGGATATTAGGTATCCTCCTAAGTACGGTCCTATTCA
>DATCYX010000425.1:0-19429 GCA_036526235.1 Anaerolineales bacterium
CAAGTGTGGCGGGATAAACAGGCTATCGCGGCCGATAGCGACATGCCACTGGATATCCCAGGCCCCTCCAATAAAGTTTAACAGCTTCAGGATTGCTACGGCAAACAGGAGGCGCAGACGAAGTCGCTCGTGAGCAACCGCATCGACAGGGCGAGCTAGTCTGTTGGTGAGGGGGTGCATCATTTTCGATTTTAAGGCAGCAAGCATCAGAATCTCCTCGGTCGGCGGATTCGGTAGAGCATTCTAACAAAAATAATATTTTCCATCAATAGCAAAATCCAGTATAATGTATCTCCTTAGGCGGGATGCAGGATCACATTCCGTCCCATCCCTTAAAATCATGATATCTAGGAACAGACTAAGATGGAATTTGACTTGGTATTTGAAGGCGGTGGCGCCAAAGGCCTGGCATTTGTCGGTGCTTTACAAACCTTTGAACGGCGAGGGCACACGCCGCGGCGCGTGATCGGCACATCGGCAGGGTCAATCCTGGCTGTGCTGATAGCAGCGGGATATAACGCCGCGGAGTGCATGGCAGCCCTCAACGAAAAACTTCCAGACGGCAGTTCGCGGTTTACCAGCTTCTTGGAGACGCCCCAGATCGATGAGAAGATCGAGATCAACAACAGCTTGCGTTACTGGCTGAAGACAGAGCTGGACAACCCAATGATCCCCAACATGATCGAACCGGTAGTGGACCAGCTGGTGATGGGCATGGTGCAGAAGGATCTCGCCAGACACTTGATCTCCTTGCTGGTTTGGGGAGGTTGGTACTCTGGCAACGCGCTGATGGGCTACCTGCATGAGAAGCTGGATGCAGGCGGGCGTAATCTGGGCCAGTCCACACTGCTGGAGTTTCACCATTCCACAGGACGGGACTTATCGGTGGTCGCCTCCGATGTGACCGGTCGTGAGATGTTGGTGTTGAACCACCGCACAGCGCCAGATTGCCCAACAACATGGGCGGTGCGCATGTCGATGAGCTGCCCCTTCGTCTGGCATGAGGTGATCTGGCGAAAGGAATGGGGGATGTATCGCGGGCGAGACCTGAGCGGGCACAAGGTGGTGGACGGCGGTCTGCTCTCCAATTTCCCGATTAACCTGCTGGTCTCGACCGATGATACCATCGAAGAAATCATGGGCAGGGATTCTGCCTCGGAACAGGTAATTGGTATGCTGCTGGATGACAGTATGCCAGTACCCGGTGCAGAAGATACCCAGAAAAGCGAATCCGATGCCCCGAGCTTCCTGGAGCGGATGGACCTGCTGGCAGAAATGATGCTGCGAATTCAGGGTATGGCAGAGACGGTATTAGGCGCGCACGACAAAACCATCATCGATGCCCACCAGCACTTTGTGTGCCAGCTGCCAGCCAAGGGCTATGGCATTCTCGAATTTGATCTCTCAGCCGAGCGGATGGAGCCAATCCTGAAGGCCGGAGAGGCAACAATGGAAGCGCACTTCCAAAAATACTACGACAGGTAGCCTGGGGTCACCCAAACCTATCTTTGTTTTGTTCTTCGCCAGAGGCTAAAGCCGCTCAGTTATCCGGCGCACCGGCTTCAACCCAGCGCACTACCAGATCGATCTCTGTTTCAGAAAGAGGCGTGCCAGGCGGCATGGGAGCGCCTTCCGCCTGAGTGCCGCGCAGTTTCTGAACCAGAAGGCTGCCCTCTGCATCGCCAGGAATGACTACTGGTGCATTAATACCGCTATTCATCACTTCGTCGTAGCTCCCAGATTGCCACCCTCCAGACGCACCGTGACAAAACACGCATTTCTGGTTGAACAGAGGGAGTATCTCCTGTGTAAAACTAGGCAGGCTTGTCATACTAGTTTCACCCCCGCCTTCGAAAGTCTCGCGCATGAACGCCAGTAGATCGTTGATATCATCCCTGGTAAGCAAGGCATGGAATGATGGCATCTCTTCAGTGCCATCATTAATTTGCTTGGAGATCACGTCATCTTCTAACTGGCTGACCAACTGGCTGAGCACAAACCCATCTACTAATACGGTCTCCCCCTCAATACCGTGACAACCCGCGCAAAACTGGGCAAATAGCTCCGAGCCGCGTCCCGGGTCACCTTGGGCCGCGCTGGGGGGCTGGTGGGCAATGATTGCTACTTCTGGGGCTGTAGGTTCCCAGGCTCGTATCATTTCAACGAGCTCATCGATCTGGCGATCAGTTAGCAATCCAAGATCACCCCAAGCCAGCATCTGCGATTCGCCCAGCCCGCGTACGATGGCTGCGCGTATCTCTTCGTCAGTGACATTGCGCAAATAGGACTTCGTGTTCAGCGCTGGCCCAGCCCCCCCCTCGCCGTCCTCACCATGGCAGCGAGTGCAAATTCGCTGGTACATCTCCGCACCGCTCAGCTCGAGGCTTGCTAACGAGGCGTGGCAGGTCTGGCAAGTATTGCTCTCTAAACCCCGATGGCCATCTGGGATGCGCGGGGCATTACTCACGCCTTGTTTGTGACACATGAGACAGTCGGTCCGACCAATCATGTCGTGCGGTATCAACGGGGCTTGCTGGTTAGAAACCGACACCTGTGCCCCAGTGAAGATGTCTTGACGGGGCAAAGCAGCCACGGTTGGATCCACCGCCGGGGGTGCGAGGGGCGGTACTGGCCTGCTTTCCAAGGCTGGCAGATCTGCTTCTCCCAGACAGCCAACAAGCAGTAACGAAGCAAAGAAAATGAGGAGGGTTAGGAACAAAGAGTTTATTTTCATTCAGAGTTCATCCTGCGACGTGCCCATAAGAAAGCAAATACTAAGATCACGGCCAGGAGTCCCAACCACCAGAGCGTGAGAGCTCCAGATCCGGCTTGTGTATCCGGGGGGTTGACCTCTTCACTCGCAAACAGGCCTGCCTGGGCAAAAACGCTTGTTGGCAAAGGCATTGGTGTTGGTTGGGGCACCGGGGTTGCATCCGCTGTTGGGATTTCTTGTCCGAGCACACCAGCAGCCCATTCGGGTGATTTGTCGGTATGGCACAAATTACAGGCATTAGGCATCTGCTCAAAACCACCATAGGCAATGCTGACTGCTGGATCGGGCGGGCTAAACGTGTGACTCAAGATCTCAAAATCGGTGGGGACGAGCTTGGAAATTTGGGGCATATGGCAGTCGGTGCAGTTGACCTGATCTGCCACGCTAGCCATAAAAGGAATATGTGCAGCCAGGTCCGTCTGACCTTCGTGGCAAATCACACAGCGGTCATTGCCCACCATGCGGGTCTGGTGATCGGTCTCGCCAACGCTGTGAGAGGTGTGGCAGAAGATGCAGCTCACACTGTCTTTATGCTCACCGATCTGCCAGTCCTGATATTGCATGTGGTGGCGTTTCGCTGTCCCATTGGGCCAGAAATCATTCGGGTCCGTGGTAAGGATAAAGGTCTCTCCCAATTTGGCCGGACCACCTGGGTAATAACCCACTGGATATGGGAATTGCTCCGAAGGGTCTTCACCACGGCTGTGGCATTGGGCGCAGATTTCGACCTGATCTCGAAATTCCAGATTGGCAGGGTTGATGATTTTTGTCCGGTTGCCAGTGGAGGCCACGTGATCCCCCCCGGGGCCGTGACATGCCTCGCACCCCACCCCGGGCTCCACCCAGGTCTGGGTCACCGGATTAAAGCCCGTGGTGTGGCAACCTGCACAATATGGCGCATAGGGACGTTTGCGCCAAATTTGGCCCTCATAGGGCACCCACTCCCCAGTCACATAGGCAGACCACTCTCTGGTCTCGACATTCCACTCTGACAGAAGGACAAATAGCTGACCATCTTCTTCCGTGAGGTAGCGTTGTTTATACTGCCCACCCAGCACCCAATCCACTTCTTCGCGCGTGAAATCCAGGTCGGGATCCTGGGTGTTGAAATCACCTAATATATTGTCATCCGTGGCAGGTCGCAACATATTCGGATGCCAGGTCTGTTTGAACGTCTCATAGGTGTTTGCATGGCAGCGAGAGCAAGTGACCGAACCAACATAATCGTTTTGCGGGGTATCTTCGGTCTCTGATTCTTGTCCCCTGACATCAAAAACAGCTGGAGAGAGCAACAATCCGATGAAGATGATGATGATGAGCGTGATATATTTTCTCAACACTTGAAATCGACTCCTATGGGATGCCACTCGAGACAGGCAGGCTGTTTCCTACAGCCACTTTACAAAAAGGGCACAATTTGAGCGTATGCAAAGCAAATGCTCCACCACCCATACGCTCGGCTAAACGATCCAGCCACGGCTCAGCAACGTGCGGGCGGTGGCACTCAGGACAGACAGCGCGATCGGCCACCGCGACAACCTGCTTGGCAGCCAACACAGGAAAATCCTGCGGGGGATTGCGCTTTAGGTTGATCGCTTGTTCTGGACACAGCCGCAGGCATACCCGGCAACCATTGCAATGGGATGGGTCAAAAAGGAGGCTTAACTGTGCTGGCGTGCTGACAACGTGCAGCGCATCTTTCGGGCAGCTATCAGTGCAAAGCGAGCACAGAGTGCAGCGGGCGCCATCCACTTCAAGGCAAATATTGGCGTAACGCCTTTTTCGTACAGAAGGCAGGAACTCTGCCATGTCAGATCCAACAAGCTGCCGCGTGATCTGCGCTGCCTCACTATAGAAAGGATGCATCCGGCTGGCTTCGACCTTCTGGCAAAACAGGGGCAACCAGCGACCCAAGTGGTCTAGAAGAAAGCAGCGCTGGCGCTCCCGCCAAACTTCCGCCTGATCAGGGTCACATTGCTCCTGTTCTGCAAGGTAAGCCATAAAGGCCAGTTCGATGGAGACATGATCTGGCAACTCGTGTTCATCAGGAGACAATCGCAGGTTTGCTTCGGCATACGACTCGACCACACGAGCAGCGCTGGCCCCCATTAACTGCCCTTCCAGGTGGACTGACTCGTAAGGGCTTACGATGGGACGACCTGGACCCAGGAAGAGGCGCCGGTAGGCCTGGACGATATCCAAACTGGTAGAACCCGGTTCAGCCGCTGTGGCGGTCTCAGGACGCCGGAACATCGATGCCAGATAGGCGTAACCTTCTGCGCGGGTGAGCAGCTCGTTTTCCATGATCAGTCTGCACCCACCTCGGCGTGATGACCCGCCACAACCCCTCCAGCAGCGATCTCTTCCCCTTCACGCACCTCCCAAATCGAAACGATAGGGAACAGCTTAGAAAATAGCACATACAACAAGGCAAACACGGCAAAACTGCCAACCAGCACCGACCACTCCACCCAGGTTGGGGTGTATGAAGTAATGGGAGATGGCAGGCGTGGACGCGTGAGCGTAGGAACGACGATGTTGTAGCGCTCCAGCCACATGCCGACATTAACCAGGATCGATGTAAATACAGTGCCTGTCACGGTACGCGTGCGGCGGTTACTCAACAGGATAAATGGCAAGATGAAGTTGAACAGCCACATGGCCCAGAACATTAAGGAGAATTCTTCAACCAGCTTGGCGAACAAGACCCGCATACCAGCTGGTTCGTTACCATAGAACTCGGTCAGGTACTCCGAGAATGTAAAGTAGGCCCACAGGAAAGCGAATATCATCAGCAACAATCCCAGGTTGCTGAAATGCTCATCGGTGATATAGGCATACAAATTAAATGCGCGCCGCAGGATCACCATCACGATGATTAGGGTGGCAATGCCGGAGAAGATGGCGCCAATCACAAAATACGGTCCAAAAATAGTGCTGTGCCACATGGGCTGAACCGTCATGGCAAACACCCACGAAACCACGGTGTGCACCGACACAGCAATCGGTATGATCAACACTGCCATAATACCGATGAGCCTTTCCAGACGATGTTTCTGTTCTTCGGTTCCCTGCCAGCCTATAGAGAGTTTGGTGTAAAGCCAGCGTCGCCAGGGTGACAACCCGGGGCGATCGCGCAGGATGGCCAGATCAGGGATGAGAGGCAGGTAGAGATAGGTGAGGCTGGCAGTCAGGTAAACTGTCAAGGAGGTCACATCCCACACCAGAGGCGATTGAAAGCGCCCATAGCGAATGATGTTTAACAAACGGTCGGGGCGGCCCATGTCAATCATGATGTTGCCGGTTCCAAGGACCAAGGCGAACACCGTGATGGCTTCGGCAGCCCTGGTAATTGGGCGGCGCCATTCAGCTCCAAACACGCGCAGGATAGCCGAAACCAACGTCCCAGCATGGCTGATGCCGATGAAGAAGACGAAGTTGGTGATGTACAAGCCCCAATAAACCGGCCTGTTCAGCCCCGTGACATCCAGACCAACCACAATCTGTCTCGAGTAGGCATATGCAGCCCAGGCAAGGATCAATACCAGACCAGCGACGACCAGATAAAACCCGCGTCCGGTCTTTTCTACCGGTTTGAACAAGACAGCTTCTTTATCGTCTTTGTTCACATTACGCTCCTTCTCGCAAGTAATAAACTTTTGGCTCTGTACCCAGATCCTCCAACAACCTGAAGGCGCGCGGGCTGCGCGCTAATTGGGATACCACGCTATCAGGGTCTTCCAAATCGCCAAAAAAGCGCGCGTTTCCCGGACAGGCCTGGTTACAAGCTGGAACTGGCAAGCGGTGAGTACAGAAGGTGCATTTTTCGACAACGCCCTTGGGGCGGATAGGGACATCTGGATTTTGGTAACGTTCCATCCCCTCAGCCCATTCGGGGGCACGCCAGTTAAAGTAGCGCACCGCATAAGGACAGGCCACCATACAGTAGCGGCATCCAATGCAACGTTCGTAGCGCTGCAATACCAATCCCTCTTCATTTTGGTAGGTAGCCCCTACCGGGCACACGCGAACACAAGGCGGGTTTTCACAGTGCATACAAGGGCGAGGGATAAACGTTCCGCGCACATTGGGATATTCGCCATCCACCTCAGCAAGCACTTCTTGCCAATAAATTGCCCGCCCGAGAGCTGTTTCTTCAGGTCCGGCAAAGGAAACATTGTTCTCTGCCCGGCAGGCAGCCGAGCATGCCTGGCAGGCCACACACCGATCCAAGTCAATCACCATTCCCCAATGAGGCATATTTACTCCTAAGCTTTGTAGATCTTCACGCGCGTCGAAAACCAGGCCGCAATGCCCGCCAGTTGGTCGCTTTCATTCGCAACCACCCAATTTGGGTTTTCTCCGCGCTCCTTGGCCCAACGACCGTAGTGTCGGTGACCCTGTTCGAAGGGTATGTTTACCGTATCTGGACGGGCACCCGGATATAGGACAGCCCTAAGCTTGATTTTACCGATGGGAGACTCGATCCATACCCAATCATCATCCTCTATGCCCAGCCTCTCCGCGACCTCTGGATTAATCTCAACCCACGCGTCCCAGCTTTTCTTGATGTGCATGCCGAGTTTCTCTTGTAGCCAGGGGGTATTTGCTCCCCGCCCCTCGGCATGTGTCATCAGCTTATAGGTATTAAGGAAGAAGGGATACTCACTCTCTCTCCCGATGTGCCTGGGGGACTCATAGTGGGGCATGAAGGCCATGTCTCCGCTGGCATCGATTCCTAACTCACTTAACCACTCGCCCCAGGTTTGCTCTCCACGCAGCTCATCCAGTTTTTCGTATAATTTCTGCGAAAAGAATTCAAATTTACCGGAAGCGGTATTGAAGACGCGACCCCACTGCCCGAAAGCGTAAGGCGCATCCGACCAGACACTCTGGCTGATCAGCTCATCCCAGAAGTGGGAGAAATTCGTCGACCGGATCGACCCGCTTTCGAAGGCCCACAAGCCGCTGAGACGGCTTTGGATGACCTGAGAAAAATCAGACCAGGGAAAAGCCGCCTCCATAGACCCGCCCATGGCGCGTGCAATTTGTATGAGCACATCGCCGGTATCGCGGGTATCAAACAATGGTGCAACCACGGGCTGTCGCAAACCCAAAACAGCATACCCTAAGCTAGGCTCGATCTCGTCATCCTGCAGCCGTTCCAAGAAGGAATGATCAGGTAAGATCAAGTCCGCATAAGCGCTGCTATCGTCGAGGAAAGGCGAAAAGGAAACAACAAACGGCACCTTCTGAATAGCTTCGTAAAATCGCTTGACATCCGGCGAGGAGAAAAGCGGGTTGGTGTAGTAAATAAAAAGCGCGCCAAGCGGATAGGGCTCGCCAGCCAGGATGCGTTCAGGCAAGTCTTGATAAACGCTGTGCGCCAGGGGGTATGCACGCGTACCGGCACCATCAAAGCGCGTCATGGCAAGCCCTGCATCAGCAACTGGATCTGCGGGCAGGTCAGGCCAAGGTGAATAAGGCGGACGATTTTGCACCAGCACTCCCCCAGGAACTTCGATGCTGCCGACCAGGGCATTCAGCGCCTGGATCGCCATCCAGTTGAAAACACCATTGGTCTGCATCACAGCACCACGCCCTCCGCACGCCACGCCAGGCTGCGCGTTGGCAAATTCGCGTGCTAAGCGGATGATCGTATCGGCCGAAACACCCGTAATCGATTCCACCTGTACGGGATGGTACTCTCGCATAACCATGGAGCGGAAGCCCTCATGAGCGACGCCATTTTCATCGGTCCAATCTTCGAAGCCGTGTGTGTGCTCCGAAACAAAACGCCTGTCATAGAGCTCCTCTGCGATGAGGATGTGGGCAATTCCAAGTGCCAGTGCGCCATCAGTACCAGTGCGAATTGGCACCCACTCGTCTGCCTTGGCAGCTGTAATCGAAAAGCGCGTGTCGATCTGCACAAATTTAGCGCGTCGATTCGGTCGATCGCGCCGCATCGCGCTGAATCCACGTATCTGGCGCACGGTTGGCCGGGAGGCTTCCAGAAAAGCGCGCCCGAAGCTGAGCACATAGTTGCAGTTGTCCCAGTCATAAGCCAATTGCTCGCGGTGACCAAAAGTTAGCTCATTGCCAATGCGCTCCCCATCGATACTGAGGCTATCATGGCGGATGTGATTGGGCGAGCCGTAGGCAGCCATGAAGCGGTCAATCAGGCCTCCCATCTGGCCCCGCACGCGGCCAGACATGAACGCCATGGCTTGAGGTCCAGGATTCACGCGGATATCTGCCAGGCGCTCGGCGACCAATTGGGTCGCTTCGTCCCAACTGATTGCCTCCCAACCGTCACTTCCGCGCTCTCCCTTTTGCACCATCGGGCCCCTTAACCGGTCTGGATCGTAAAGCACCTGCAAAGCGGCGTTTGCTTTGGGGCATACTTTTCCTGTGTTGACAGGATGAAGTGGATTGCCATCAATCTTGACCGCCCTGCCATTGATTGTCCGGACCAAAATTCCGCACCCACCTGGGCACATTAAGCAGATCGTTGATATCCACTGCTGCATGTAAGGGAGGGTGCTGGTTTGGGCAGTGGCTTCGAAGAACGGGCGCACCAGGCTCGCTCCTATGGCGGTTGCGCCGATAGCGCCTGAAAGTTTCAGAAAGTCACGACGTGAGGATTTCATTTTGTAACTCATATGGTCGATCCAAAGGATGTCATGGGGCTGTGAGTGAGCCAATATAGGTAAGCACCTGCCAGATTTGGTCGGCGCTTAGGGTCTCCTTCCAACCGGGCATCGCGCCCTGACCTTCAGCCATAATGCACGGAAATTCCCCATCTTCTGAGCGTAATTCGTCTTGCTTTTCAGCTGTAGTTAAGTCAGGTGCACCTGGCATGGCACCCGAACCGTCTACACTATGACAAATACTACAGCTCTGGCTGTAGATTAACTCACCGGCTTCACTTGCGGCTGCATCGTCCCAGGCGAAGGGATTTGTATTGGATACATACGTGGTAGTGCAGGCGATCTCAGGGGCGGCTACTTGTGCTGTAGGCGTTGCGGCGACTTCTCCCGGCAGAGTAGCGTC
Organism: Anaerolineales bacterium; assembly: GCA_036526235.1. Lineage (GTDB taxonomy): Bacteria > Chloroflexota > Anaerolineae > Anaerolineales > UBA4823 > DATCYX01. Next base: position 9,827 of record DATCYX010000425.1, read on the forward strand.
ATATGAGAATGTTCGCAGGTAGTCGATCACTGCCCAGCGTTCTTCTTGAGAGAGACGCCCTTGCCAGGCAGGCATGGACCCTATGCCCTGTGTAACGGTCAAGTAGAAATCGCGGGGAGCCCGAGCGTCCACCACTCGCAGGTCAGTGAAGTCAGCCGCGCCCAATACTTTACCCACACCGTCGATGCCATGGCAGGCACTGCAGTTGGTATCATAGATACTCTTACCAAGAGCGAGGGTCTCAACGTTGGTGGAAAAACGCCAGGTGTAGAAAACCACATCCCACCGTTCATCAGATGTCAGCTCATTCAGAAATGCTGGCATTTCGCCGCGTCCCTCTGTGACTGCTGAGTAGAAGAAGGCGGGGGTCTCGCCACGAATGTAATCCAGATCATTGAAGTTACGTGCCCCAGGCACAACGCCATGCCCGTCTTCGCCATGGCAACTTGCACAATGAGTCTGGTAGAGCGGCTGGCCTAGAGCAGTTGAGGGTGGCCGAGCCGGATAACTAAGGATGGTGAAGGATGGCGTGGCAGCGGCGCCTGGGAGGGTAGCTGGTTCGGTTGCCGGGATAAGCGTAGGTATAGGAGTGGGACCGACAGGTAAGCTGCGCGGACCGGCACAACCTACCACGAGCAACGCCTGTATGATAAGAAATACCAGGTGTGTGTAGTATCTCATTAAGGTGACCTCTCATTATTGCGGCGGCAAAGTTCGGACATAATTAATAACATCCCAGCGCTCGCGTGGTGTCAGGTTTTCAGCCAGCGAAGGCATTTGGCCGAATCCCTGCAGAATGGTCAAGTAGACCGAGCCGTCAAACTCGCCAGTAATCTGTGCGGCGGTTAAGTTCTGCGGCGTTCGGTCAAAATAGTGGGAGATTGGTCCATCGCCGTGCCCCTGTGAACCATGACAGAGTTGGCAGTGGATATCATATAGGATAGCCCCGCGCTGGAGAGAAACCTCGTCGGATTCCACTGGGTTTACGGGGAACTCCTGGATAATTAAGGAAGGCCCCTGCACAGGCACCGCCCCCTCAGGAGGCAGTATACGCGGTCCTTCCTGGTAACCTATTGAAGGTTGATCAGCCATATCGGTGAGAAACGGGATCTTGATAATCTCGTATGTGAATAACAAGCCGATGATGAATGGCGCAAGAATTATAGCGATAAAAATCAAGCCCCGTTGCCGGCGCGAGGTCATAGCGTCATCCTTTCTGGCTCGCCAACATAGTGTGCATGATGGGATTCAAATACCTGGTGTACCTGACGCTCCAGATCAGTCGGATATTCCACCAAAACAGCCAGGTGACCATCTGTAACAAGTTTATGATACGGAACCGGCCCAAAATGTGGGAAATCCATCTCCCAAAGCACACCCAGAAATGTTGAGACGATGGTAGCCATCATGGTAAAAACAAAGACGATCACTGCAGCCGGCGGGAAGCCAACTGGGGGATGGCCACCTACATCCAGGCGGTAAAGGTGGGGCGTGATAACCGCCAGAAAGAAGCCAAACAGCATTCCCCCTATCGCTCCAGCAATCACGATATAGGGGAGAGTCAGCCACTCACTATGCCGTCCTAAGGCGCGTTCAGGATATGGCACGCCAGTGATCACCACGACTTTGTCGTCGGGGATACCTAGGCTGTGCAACTCATCGATTGATTCAGCCGTATCAGTGCTCTCGTAAAAGAGGGCTAATAAAGCCTGTGTTTCATTCATATGTCGTCAACCATCTCCACCAGCTATCATGTGATTGGATTCTTCTCATTCAATCTCCGCTGCCGTCGGCACCAACAACCGCCCGATTCGCCTTACGGTGTAACGCAAGCGTCCTTCCTTGATCTCCCACACTGGAACGAATGGGATGATACGGGAAAACAGCGTGTACAGCAGCGCAAAGCCGGCAAAGGTCATGGCAACGATGCTAATCTCAACCCAAGTCGGACGATAGACACCCCAATTGAAGGGTATCTCGTTACGTTGCAGACTTCCAATTACGATGAGCGCCCGCTCGGTAAACATACCAACGTTGACCAGCAAGGTGGTTAACAGCAGCAACACCGGGGTAGTACGGATCCGTTTAAAAACCAAAAGGACGACTGGAATCAGATTGGCACCCATTTGCAAATAGAAAAACGGCGCTAGATGCCCAGCCACTTCCTGGTAGATCAATTCGCGGGTAACCGGCTCGTTGCCATACCACTCAACGATAAACCCAGCAAACCAGAAATAAAACCAGGCTATTCCTGCCACCATGACCAGCTTGCCCAATGAATCAAAATGTTCAGCGCGCAGGAATTCCTGCAGTCGCATTCCACGCCGCACGATCACCAGGATGCTGGCTAGGGCAGAGAGACCGGAATAAACCGCACCGATGACGAAGTAGGGTGCAAAGATGGTACTGTGCCAGCGCGGCTGGATGGTTACTGCAAAATCCCACGACACAATCGAGTGAACGGAGAGGAAGATTGGGATAATGGCGACCGAAAAGATACTCAATGCGCGATGCAGCTTGTGCCATTCGGCTTCCGTGCCACGCCAACCGAGCGCCATCACACGGTAAAGTTTATAGCGCCAGCTATCGGTGTGATCGCGCGCCATAGCCATATCTGGGATCAGCGCCAGATATAGGTACAGGGATGAGCCAATTAAATAGGTAAAGATGGCGACCATATCCCACATCAACGGGGATTGAAAGTTTGGCCACATCAAGCGATTATTGGGGTAAGGGATCATCCAGTAGAATTTCCATACCCGGCCCAGGTGAATAAGGGGATATAACCCAGCCATCATTAACGCAAAAGCGGTCATAGCTTCGGCACCCCGGGTAATTGGCCGCCGCCAATCGGCTTTTAGCAAGCGTAATACAGCCGAAATCATCGTGCCAGCATGGCTGATGCCGACCCAAAAGACGAATGTGGTGATAAAGAGAGTCCAGTAGACTGGTCGGTTTTTACCAGATACGCCAATGCCCCAATAGATAAGATAACCCCATGCATACATGCCCCAGACAACGATCAAACTTAAGACTGTCACGAGCACCCAGAAACCCTTGCCACTTTGAAACATTGGCTGGAGTACGGCCTGGTTAATCTCTTCATCAGTTCTTTCGGCCAGGAGCAAGCGCTCGTCGTAAAACGAGTCTTGTGTTGCTTCGTGTGTCGAATTATTAGGCTCAGACAATTATCTCGCCTCCTTTGAGGTAGATAACTCCCGGATCGGTACCCAATTCTGGCAAAAGACGAAAAGAGCGGCGGCTGCGTGCCATTTGGCTGGCTAGGCTGTCTGGATCGCCCAGATCGCCAAAAACCAGCGCATTGGTGGGACAAGTCTGTACGCAAGCAGGTTGAATTTCACCGTCCGCAGGTGCGCGTCCCTCCGCTTGCGCATCGATCTCTGTTCGGCGGATGCGCTGGATACAAAAGGTGCATTTCTCCATGATGCCACGCGTCCGAACGGACACATCCGGGTTGAGTTGCTCGTTCAGCGGTTCGGGGAACTCCGGTTCAAACCAGTTATAAGTTCGAGTTTTATACGGACAAGCATTGCCACAGAACCGCGTGCCAATACAGCGGTTGTAGATTTGCGCGTTCAAGCCCTCAGCGTTGTGATAGGTCGCAAACACTGGGCAGACCGGCTCACAGGGGGCCTCTGTGCACTGCTGGCACATCACAGGCATGAAACGTGCCTTTATATTCGGGTACTCACCCTCCCAGTAGCGGTGAATGACGATCCAGTGCATCCAACGCCCATAGGCTGCTTGCTTCTCACCGACCACCGGTACATTGTTCTCTGCATGGCAAGCAACGACGCACGCTTGGCAGCCAGTACAGCGATCCAGATCGACCACCAGCACCCATCGATGATTACCCTCAGCCGAGAGATTCGCGACCTTTGCCATCTAAACTCTCCACTCTCGCTAAAATATGCTTGCGTCCGGTTGGCTTCAGGCGTACGCGTGTGGTTCCCCAGGCCAATACGCCTATTTCATTGTCTGTGACGGGAGCTACCAAGGCCAACGGGTTGCTACCACTGGCCACCTGAGCAAAACGTCCATAATCTTTGTGTCCCTGACCGATCGGGATGGCAACCACGTCTGGACGAATCCCCGGATAGACAACAACCGGTGCCTCCAACTTACCGTACGGCGATTCAACTAGCACGATATCGTTATCACTCACACCCAGCGAGCCGGCAGTTTCAGGATTTAATTCCACCCAGGTTGCCCATTGCACTGACGTCATCGGGTCGGGCGTTTCCTGAAGCCATGGCAAATTTGCGCCACGCCCATCCGAAAGAGCTATTGAAGAATAGGGATACAGGTGGAAAGGATAATCTTGCAGGTCACCGTCAAATCGCGGCTCGGATATAGGTAGAGGGCTTTGCACTACCTCTGTTAGTTCGGGCTCACGGAGGATCTCCTTTTCTGACCACCAGCCCCCATATTGGCGGAAGAGTGACCAGAAGCCATCCGAGGTTCGAGCATCGTATGCGCCGAGGCTAGAACCGTACAATTCACCCGTGATTTCTTCCAAATAAGCTACCTCATCTTCCCAAGGAAGTGCCTCTGCTGCCTTACCACCGAGGCGTGCAGCCAGGGTAAGCAGAACATCCGCGGTGGCGCGAGTATCATAAAGTGGACGCACCACCGGTTGCTGCCCGCTAATAACAGGACGGTCTGCGCCTGGCTCAGGCACCTGATAGCCCCAGGCCTCCAAGGGAGTGTGGTCAGGCAAGACCAGGTTCGCCCATACTGTTGTTTCGTCAACAAACTGGCTGAAGGAAACAACAAAAGGCACACGAGAGATAGCTTCTGCGAAACCGGCTGCAGCTGGTAGCTCAAACATAGGATTCGTGCTATGGACAATCAACAGGTCAACTTCCCCGGCTTTCATTCGGGCGATCAGATCCAGCATCTCGTTGAACGTATGAGCCGCAGGTTTTTGTCGCAAAGCCACTGTTGGGCCCGGGTTTGAAAGAAATACTCCACCCTCCCGACCAACTTGTGCTACTACTAGATTAAGCGCCTGTACGGCCAGCATGCTGGAAATACCGTTGTGCTGTCCAGCCAAGTAACCACCAGGGATAGCCACAGGTCGATCGGCATCGGCAAAAGCCTGTGCAAGCTGACGCAGTGTTTCAACCGGCACTTCACTAGCAGCGGCCATCTGGCGCACATCCACATTCTGGTACAACACGGCATGAGGTCGATGACTGCCAACATGACCGAGTCGTTCCTCAACGATGATGCGCCCGATGGCAAGGGCGACAAACCCCTCAGCTCCAGGCTTCAACGGAATCCATTTATCAGCTGACGCTGCCGTCGACGAAAGGCGCGGCTCAAACTGCACGAGCAATCCCCGCCTGCCCATCCCTCCTTGGCGCATGGTCCCATACGCAATGCTTTGGGCAACTGGTGACATCCAAGTTTCAAAGAGATTCGCGCCAAAGGAAAGAATCACATCAGACTGGGCTAGATCATAAATAGGCAGATCCGGTACACCAAAGAATAGTTGAGACAGCCTGGAGGCTGAGGCACGGCCTTCCAGCGCCGATTGCAAGTCATAGATCACCGCAGGGGGGGCGCCAAGGGCACCGAGCAGACGGTCAACCAAATAGTACACATGGTCAGGCATCAGCCCGCCCAGGAAAGCCAACCGGTCCGCACTACTGAGGGATGCAATCTTTTCTTTCAACAAGTCAATCGCCTCCGACCAGTAGAGTGGCTCAAACTTGCGTGAATTGCGGCCTCCCGTCTGGCGAACGGCGTTTTTAAGCCGATCGGGGTTGTAAAGCACCTGCAAAGCTGCCTGTCCTCGGGCGCACAGCTTTCCTCGATTGAGGGGATGTAAGGGATTGCCTTCAATCTTCTTCGCCCGCCCATTGATAGTCCGCACCACGATACCACAACCCGCAGGACACTGGCGGCAGGTACTGGCATACCAGGTGGCTTGTCCGGGAAGCGTATCTTCAGGCGACTTCACGAAGGGCTCGATAACCATTTGGCGAATAGCTGGTGCTAAGCCGGTGGCAACTGTAGCTCCGGAGGCAATCTTAAGAAAGTTTCTGCGCGAGAGTGTTTTGGGCATAGTTTTTCAGAGTGTAAAATTCAATGTGATTTTGTTTTCGTCTCACCTTTTAGATTTCATTTGTGACACGTCAGGCAGTCTGCCAAACGGGCGATTTTATCTTCGGGGGCTTTTAAGTGGCAGTCTAGACACCAACCCATATCCATCTTCACTGCCGATCGAGTGACCGTCATGCGGCCAACATCGCCATGGCAAGTCTCACAATTGACGCCAGCCCCCAGGTGGGCTTGATGGCTGAAGTAGACAAATTCAGGTTGCTGATTAACACGTATCCACGGAATGGGCTCGCCGCGCTCCCAGTAACCTGATAGGACCTGGACCGCCTCACTATCTGTGGCAACGGTGGTATGGCAGCCCATGCATTTCTGAACGGAGGGTATGCCCGCTATATCGAGACGAAGTGCACTAGAATGGCAGAACAAACACTGCACGCCAGCCTCCACATGAGTCTGGTGACTATAGGCCAGAGGCTGCTCCGGCGCGGCCTGGACGTAGGTGCGAGTGAGAATTACTCCGCCGATGACTCCGGCTACAATAAGCAAGGCAATAAAAGAAAGCCAACGATTCATGTGATCAAATTTTCCCTGGTAAAATGCACCTGAGTTTGCCGTGCGGCTTTCATAGCAACGAACCGGATATCCTCTCGTACTGTTGCGCGACTTTCGGGTTTCCGCGGGCACTGCTTAACGAAGCATGAGCGTGCCAGGTTAGGCTTTTCATCTAAGTCGTCCACAAAATTAGCAATGGACGTGGATAGCTTGATGTTTTCGCGTCGAGATATATTCATTTCTCTATTCAGGAATTGGGCCGAGATATTCAACCCCGGCCCAATTGTGGAATATATCTTGCTTAAACTCAAGGTGCCGTAACAGGTAAGGTTTGAGAGAAAGCCAGCAAATCTAGCAAATCATCCATGCTCCAATCTCCATCCAGAGCAGCTGGCATAGCTGTACCGGGTTGACCAGCGTACACCTTGTGGAGGAACTCCCAGGGGTTGTCTAAAGCGATCGTGCCGACGTACTCCGGTTCGGCATCGCTTCCAAAATTTACGGCACGACCATCTTCACCGTGGCAGGCAACGCATCCAGCATAGAGCTCCTCACCATGTGCGACATCACCACCGTTGGCCGCTTTTGTCTCAGCGTCAATCAGGGGTGAATAGTCAACAAGGCCATCCTTAAGGAAAGCACCAAGATCAGCCATCGCACTATCGCCCATCGCCGAAAAGTCGTGATCAGGATTGGAACTCCCATCTAGGATCGCTACTATCTCATCCAAGGATTTCGATTGTGCACCGAATACACCTGGGAAGCCAGTGAAGTGGGAACCGGTGCCATACGCGCCCTCTGCTCCTTTGTAGTCCCAACCGTGACATTCCTTGCAACGCCATGTGTCAGAACCGCTACGGGTGTTGGTGGATTGAGTGGCCCACACAGGTTGGTCTGCACTTGGCTCATCTACTCCGGCTTCACTCCACCACTTGTCATATAGCTTGCCGCCCCGAGAGAGCGAACCTGACAGCGCAGCTTCTTCTGCCCCAATTGGGATTGCACCCGGGATCGGCAGATTCTCCGGGTTTGGTACGCCCTTCTCATTGACGTCAACTTTTTCAGTAAGAAGCTCCCACGCCCCCTCGCCGTCAACGTTGTGGCAAACAAAGCAGTTGCCACCATAGTGCAGCTTGAACCATTGGCTGAACATATGGGCGGGATGGACGATATCGCGCAACGATAGCGGCGCGATGACACCCTTTCCAGCCCGGTCACCCGTGCCCGCTGCGTGGCATTGCAGGCAGACCGTCACACTTACCTCTTCTGTTGGCGCAAGGGATGTACCATCAGGTGCGACTTCTGGATGCTCCTCCCCGCGGGCTTCAGCCCTTTCATGCGCCTCGTAAGGGAGGGTATATTGACCAGTCTCGTTATCAACAAGAACATGGCAAGCAGGGCAGCCTCGGCGCACCTCATCTAGAGCTGGAAACTGGATGCCAGCTAAATTGCCCGCAGTTTCGATGGCCTGAAGCTGCTCCTCGGTCAATTCTGTACCAGCAGGCCCTGGTTCTCCTTGCGGTCCTGCTGGTCCCGGAGGACCTTCAGGTCCGGGTGTCCCCGCACAGGCTGCCAGGATGAATGCCAGCAAGGTTATCAAACCAATCTGGAATATAATTTTTCTTTGCATTCTGCACACTCCTCGAGATTACTTGTCGATCTGTCCTAACTATGATGGATTGGTTCGTGTCAGTGATAAGTAACTGAACAACAACATGGCATTTATGACATTTTCTCCCTCCTTATAACTCATGACTGATAATCAAATGGAGCAAATCGTCTGCTTTTCCAACGGTTTTCTGTTCGCGGTAATACATACTCAACTGGTTATCGCCCAAACTGATCAGCATCACCCGTAAACTCCATGGACAGGATTCAAGCAGCTTCACCACTTCATCGGAATACAGTTTTTCCGCCGCCTCCATGAGGATCGTATCGGGCTGCAGGCTCTGGATTTGCTCATAAGCATTTGTATAATCCGAGGACGAGCCCACCAGATTTACATCCGGATGCTTCAAGAGCAAACGGACCGACTCATGAAAAAGCGGATGTTTCCATATCACAAATACCTGATGACTCGTCATCTAATCTCCGCTGCCTGAGAACTATATTAAAATATAGTGAAAAATTTCTCATTTGGGTATCGAGCAAAGTGCGGTTTCTAAATGAAAAAATCGCCAACTGTTCTGGCGATTTTTTGGATAATCTGGCGTTTTTGCCCAGTTTTGATGTGACAGACTAATCCTGCGTCAAGCCATGTTGGCGGGCATATTGCATCAACTCACGACGGGTGCTCAGTCCAAGCTTGCTCATTAAATTACTGCGGTGTGTGTGCACTGTGCTGGAACTGACAACCAGCTTTTCAGCGATCTCTTTACTCGAATATCCTTCTGCAAGCAGGCGTAGAATTTCTTTCTCGCGAGGGCTTAGCGATAGGCCATCCTCAGTATTCCATTCCACCAGGTTTAGATATCCCTGGACTAATTTCTGGGCCATGCTGGGATTTAGGTAGACTTCACCCTGACACACAGCCCGTACGGCATCGATGAGCTCGCTGGTTTTAGCGCCTTTCAGTATGTATCCGGAGGCACCTGCTTTGAGCATTTCAAAGAAATACTCATCTGAGCGATGCATCGTCAATATTAACACTTGAATTTGGGAATACTTAGCTTTTATTTGGCGTGTAGCCTCCAGACCATCCATCTCAGGCATGGTGATATCCATCAAGACAATATCGGGTTGAAGCTCTTCCACCAAGGCGACAGCTTCACGACCGTTGAGCGCCTCGCCAACCACCTCAATATCAGGCTCTGCTGCTAGGAGAAGGCGCACACCGGACCGAACGATGGTGTGGTCATCTGCAATAATCACGCGAATTAGATCAGGCACAATTCTCCTCAATAGGGAAACGAACTCGTATTATTGTACCGCTGCCAGGCCTGGATATAACCTCTAATTGCC
>DATCYX010000426.1:0-3659 GCA_036526235.1 Anaerolineales bacterium
CCAGTTTGTTGAACGAGATGGGCAGAAGCATCAATTCTTTGCTGGTGCCTGGGGGATTTTTGGGCATGGGAACGTCGCCGGCATCGGTCAAGCACTGTTAGAGAACCCGGATTTTCCCTTTTACTTCTCTCGCAATGAGCAAGCCCAGGTACACCTGGCAGCTGCTTACGCAAAAATGAAAAACCGTTTGGGGGCCTTTGCCTGTACCAGCTCCATTGGTCCTGGGGCGACCAATATGATCACCGGCGCTGCGGTCGCTACGATCAACCGTCTGCCTGTTTTGCTGCTGCCGGGAGATATCTTCGCCCGCCGAAATGTCGCCCCGGTGCTCCAGCAGCTTGAGTCGGGTTGGAGCCAGGATATTTCCGTCAATGATTGTTTCAAACCGGTCTCACGCTATTGGGATCGCATCAACCGCCCAGACCAGATCCTGACTGCCCTGCCAGAGGTGATGCGTGTGCTCACGTCGCCAGTGGATACCGGTGCAGTGACTCTCTCCCTTCCCCAAGATGTCCAGACCGAAGGTCATGACTATCCGGTGGAATTCATGGAACCCCGGACCTGGTACATCCCACGCCAGCCCCCTGACAGCAGCTTGTTTCAGCGCTCAGCGGAGTGGATCCGGTCGAGCAAAGCGCCCTTGATCATCGCTGGCGGCGGCGTTCACTATAGTGAGGCGTATGCAGCCCTGGCAGAATTTGCTCACCAAACGGGTATCCCGGTGGCTGAAACCCAGGCAGGTAAGGGCTCGCTTCTAAGTGACCACCCTCAGCTGGTTGGGGCTGTTGGGGTGACTGGCACGCTAGTTGCCAACCGCTTAGCGCGCGCCGCCGACCTGGTCATCGGCATTGGCACCCGCTATTCCGATTTCACCACTGCCTCTAAGACCGCCTTCGAGAACCCGGATGTGCGTTTCATCAACCTGAACGTCGCGGAGTTCGATGCCTACAAACATGCTGCCCTGCCGCTGGTAGCCGATGCCCGGCTGGTGCTGGAAGGCTGGTCAGAAGCCTTGAGTGGATTCCAGGTCTCACCTGCCTATGCCGAGCAGATCAGCCAGGGCCGCGCTGCCTGGGATGAGGAGGTAGACAGGCTGTACCACCTGGGCACGTCTGGACTTCCTGCGCAGAGCGAAGTGATCGGCGCATTGAACGAGTTTCTCCGCCCGGAAGATGTGATCGTCAACGCGGCTGGCAGCGCCCCTGGAGATTTGCACAAACTGTGGCGCTCGCGCGATCACAAGAGCTATTCCATGGAGTATGGCTATTCTTGTATGGGCTACGAGATTCCGGGCGCGCTGGGGATTAAGATGGCTGCTCCCGAACGGGAAGTTTATGCCCTGGTGGGAGATGGCACCTATCTCATGCTGCCATCTGAAATTGTCACTTCTATCCAGGAGGGGTACAAGCTGAACATCATCCTGATTGATAATCACGGCTTTGCCAGCATTGGCTCACTGAGCCGCTCGTTGGGTACTGCCGGTTTTGGGACATCTTTCCGCATGCGCGATCCGAAGACCGGGCAGTTAAGTGGCGATTATCTTTCGCTGGATTTCACCGAGAACGCCCGCGGATTCGGCGCAATTGCATATGAAGCCCACTCTTTGGATGAGTTCAAGAAAGCTCTCGAAGAAGCGCGCCGCACCGAGCGCACAACCGTTATCGTCGTCCATACCGATACCGCTCATGGTGTGCCAGGCTATGAATCGTGGTGGGATGTGCCTGTTGCTGAAGTGTCCCAGATCGAGGCTGTGGAACAAGCCCGCAAAGAATATGTCGAAAAGTTAAAGAAGGAACGATACTTTTAATCAATTGGAGGTCCTATGGTTCATATCCAGGTAGGCAATGCCCCGTGTTCCTGGGGCACCCTAGAATTCGAAGGGTTGGATGCCAACCCGATTGGCTACAAACAAATGCTCGACGAACTGGTCGAAACAGGATATACGGCCACCGAGCTGGGGGATTGGGGGTTCATGCCAACTGAACCCGAAGCGTTGCGCAAGGAGATAGAAAGCCGCAAGTTGGTCATGCTGGGCGCCTATATTCACGTGGCTTTCAAATATCCGGCTTCAGTTGTCTCTCGGCGGGAAGAGGTGTTGAAAACTGCACGCCTGCTAGCCGCTTGTTCCCCAAACCATAAACCCTATCTCATCTTGGCAGACGACAATGCCGCTGATCCGGTGCGCTCTGCAGTTGCAGGCAGGGCTACTGCGGACGTTGGATTGAGCGCTAGCGAATGGCGCGTCTTCGCCCGAGGGGTTGAGGAGACTGCCAAGGCTGTGCAGGATGAGACCGGCCTGCCGAGCTTATTCCACCACCACTGTGCAGGTTATGTGGAAACCCCTGCTGAAATGGATGCTCTGCTGGAGAACACCGATTCGAAGCTGGTTAATCTGGTGTTCGATACCGGTCATTACGTGTTCGGCGCGGGGGCAGATGGGCCGGGCGCGGACGGTGATCTTTCCCCGGTCCTGGATCACTACGGCGAGCGCATCGCATATGTGCACTTTAAAGACTGCGAGCCCAGGATCGCAGCCCAATCTCGTGAAGAACAATGGGAATACCTGAAATCACTGCGCCACGGTGTATTTTGCGAGCTGGGCCAGGGCTGTGTGGACTTCAAGGGTGTCTACTCCTGGCTCCAGAAGCGCAATTACTCCGGTTGGGTGCTGGTCGAACAGGACGTCCTGCCTGGGATGGGTTCTCCAAAAGATAGCGCCCAGCGAAATCGTGACTATCTCAAGTCGATCGGTTTGTAACTGCTGACCGAGCCGGGCTGGTTCGTTCCGCATCAATATGCCATTCGAACCAGCTCGAAAGTAAATGCTGATCATGCCGCGTGCGCGAAGAGTCTCCATCAAGGATATCGCTAAAGCCGCTGGAGTGTCTTATTCGACCGTGTCCAGGGCTTTAAACGACAACCCTCTCATCAGCCAAGAGGTGCGCACTCGCGTTCAAGCTTTGGCGGAGTCGATGGGGTATTCTCCCAATGCCTTGGCTCAAAGCCTTCAATCGCGCTTGTCAAACTCGGTTGGATTGGTGATCACTACCATCGCGGACCCTTTCTTCTCTGAGCTGGCGCTCGGCTTGGAGGAGGTCGCACATCAGGCAGATATTAGCGTCTTCCTGGCCTCCTCGCATAACGACCCGGAGCGGGAGATCAAGATCATCCAAACCTTTGAGCGTCGGCGTGTGGATGGTGTTATCGTCGCCTCGTCCCGCATCGGTAGCGAATACGCCAGCCGCCTGGAGCAGATTCGTATTCCGGTGGTGATGATCAACAGTCAGGCTAGCGGGGACTATGAGAATCTGTATTCGGTTGCGGTGGACGATTATCAGGGGGCGCAGCTGGCAATGCAGCACCTGCTGGGGATGGGTCACCGGCGCATTGGTTATATTGGCGTCCAAAACCGCCCTGGTTCTAATGAGCGGCGGATGCGCGGTTACCTTGATGCCCTAAAGGCATGTGGTATTGCTGCTCAGCCCGGCTGGGTGCTTCTGGGATCGCCTCAGGCGACCGAAGACTTTGCCGGAGATGTTGAAGTGGGTCAGGTCTTGATGTCGGAACTGGTTCAGGAAAATGTCACGGCGGTGTTCTGCTACTGCGATACAGTGGCTGCAGGCGTCATGATAGCCTGTCGTAAATTGGGACTTTCTGTA
>DATCYX010000427.1:0-2649 GCA_036526235.1 Anaerolineales bacterium
AGTGAGCGACAAAAGCGTATCCTGGAGGTGCTGGAACGTTTTCAGAACCAGAACGGATACCCTCCGTCGATTCGCGAGATCTGTGAAAAGACCAATATCTCTTCCACATCGGTGGTCAACTATTACCTGAACCAGCTCGAAGAGGCCGGTTATATTGAGCGCGATGGCCGGGTCTCGCGAGGGATTCGCCTGTTGCGACCGCTGACGGAGATCACCGGTTCCGCAGCTGCCGCCTTGAAGCAGACCGCCCAATCGGTGCGCGAGACGGTCGAAGAGCTGCTCCACATCCCTGTTGTAGGGCGCATTGTAGCCGGCGAACCGGTTCCGGTGCCACAGTCGGACTTCTCCTATTTCGATGCCGACAGTATGGTGGACGTCGCTCGCAGCCTGCTACCCGCCCGTGAAAAAGGGGGCAGCAATCTCTTTGCCCTGGAAGTAAAGGGCAACTCCATGATCGACGCCATGGTCAATGATGGCGACATCGTCATCATGAAGCAGGCCCGTGAAGCACGCAATGGGGAGATGGTGGCGGTATGGCTGAACGACCGCGATGAGACCACCCTGAAATACTTCTATCTCGAGAACGGTACGGTGCGCCTGCAACCTGCAAATCCCACCATGGATCCTATATTTATTGATGATCCCTCCTTGGTGGAGATACAGGGCAAAGTAGTAATGGTCATCCGCAAGGTGGGTGGATTGCCTTCGTAAAATCCTCTCGCCTCCTCTGGAGGAAGCGAAGGCAGTGGTAAAGGAACGGGCTGGTCGCAGCCCGTTCCTGCTTAATTCGCGGGACAGCCGGAGAATACAGCCCCATCTAGGCGTTTGCCGGGCGAGAAGAGCTTCCCACCTGCCTCAGGTATGGTGGCATGTTTCACCATGGGTTCCGGGCCGGTGATATCCGGGTAGCGCGTCAGGGATTGATCATCATTGGCCTCCGCGCCATACCCAATTGCTGCCACCGCTGTAGACGAGGCGTTATATAAGGTCAACCGGTCTCCTTCGTTGTTTAAAGAGAGGCCGCCAGTCGAGGCTGTTTGCACCAGGCTGCCGCCAAAACCCCCGCTGGGATTCCCACCGCCGAAGACCACCACAGAGCAACCGTTGGGAAGCAACGAACCTGGGGGAAAGACATGCCGCTCGCCCACACGATCATTTAGACGCCACCCGTTCAGGTCGATGGCCCCGCCGGTGGCATTGACGATTTCGACGAACTCGTCATCGTAGGTATCGACCACTAAATCGCCGTTGGCGTCTCCAAAGTCAGCGTCCGGGTCGGCATGGACCTCATTGATCACTAGGCCTGGGATCATGGTAGGTGTGGGGGTGGGCGTCTGTGTCTGGGTTGGCGTCGCAGTGGGAGTGGGGGTCGGCGTGTTGATCGAGGTAGGCGTGGCAGATGGCGTGGGGGTTGGCGGCGTGTTGTCCACATCCGCAGGTGACGGATCTGGCTGATCGCGCCAGTCCTGGGCAGTGTTGCTATCCTGGAAGGGCGGGTAGCGCTCGATGCTGTGACCTAGAGCCACATTGTCGACCGTCGGATAGAAGAGCGGGTATCCGTTTCCCCACACCACGATATCCAGCATTTGATCGCTGCCATCAAGGATGATCACCTCATCCCCTGAGTTATCAAGTCCCAATATCCCGCTTGCCCAATCAGTATAACGGGGCAATTCCGGCACGGAAATACTGGTATTGAACAGCTCGAAGTCGGGGTAGAACCCATAAAGGCTGTAAAATTCCTCAGCTCGGTAAGCGACCATAATCGTAGCATGCGGGCTGAGAATCGTCCCGTCTGGAAGCAGGTACATGCCCTCATTTTCCCCCTGGATCTCCTCGTCACCCAATTTGTGACCACTGAGGTCATAGGCAAAATCCCCCGGGTTATATAGCTCAATCCACTCGCTCTCAGTGTCCAGATTCTTGGGGCTGTACATGACCTCGCTGATCAGGACACTACCCGGGGAAGGTGTGGGCGTGGGGGGAGGCCAGTTTTTTAATATTATCGGCATGAAATTTAGATCTTGTGTTTGAACGGACTGGGCGTGGATCGGTGCGGACATCCTCACCAACGCGAAGGCCAGATAAACCAACAAGACGAATATTAGAAATTTGTCTGTTTGGCGACCTGGTCCCTGCAGCATATTGATATTGTATGGTCAATATTAAATTATTGACTTATCACTTTTAATAACTGGAATTGTCATCCCTGTTTGAGAAACTGGTCACTCTGGAGGCGTCGCCCGGGAAAGAATGGGTAGATAAATAGCATGGCGAATTTCCTCAAAGGAAAAACGCGCCATCACAGGATCGTGATCGGTGGGGCGGGTAGCCTCAGCGAACTCAGCATTCAGGTGAACGATATCCACTTCATCTAAAGATGTTTGCAGCAGGTTGTCGCTCACCAGGATGTGGTCCAACGCCTGGGAGTTTCCTTCAAAGATATAAGTGTACCTTTCAGCCTCTGGTATTTGGTCCAATACGTTGGTCAGAATTCCACCTTGCAAGGCGGCTAGGCTGGTTGAGAAAGGAAAGTCGTTAAAATCCCCCAATACGATCACATTTGCCAGCGGGTCCAGCGTAAGGATGTGATGAACAAAGGCATTGACCGCGCCAGCCTGCTGTATGCGCTGCGCCTGGGAGTTTTGC
>DATCYX010000428.1:0-9056 GCA_036526235.1 Anaerolineales bacterium
CGAGCCAGCGAAGATATTTCCAAAAAGACGGAAGGAGAACGAAAGGATTTTTGAGATTTCCGAGACCAGCTCCAGCAGACCGACGCCAAAGTCGATCACCCCGAAAACCGGCCGCGAGAACAGCCCGCCGACATTAATAAACTTGGTGAAGTACTTGCCGCCTAAAGAGCGCACACCCAGCACCTGGGTCATTACCACAGAGATCAGCGCCAAACCTACCGTGAAGTTCAGGTCGGTGGAGAGCACGCGCACGTAGGGTACTAATGAATAACCGCCATGCTCGACCTCTTCCTTGATAATTGTGGCTACCCCAGGCAAGACCTCCTGCACTGCGTAGCCATGATCGGATTCCTCCAGCACTCCGATGCTATCCACGCCTGGGGTAGCCACAATTATCAAGGTGATCGTGACGAAAAAGGGCAGGATGGACTTGGCCCATTTTCCGGATGTAGATTCGGTGAGGTTATAAATCACCTCAAGCAGGGCTTCCACTGCACCGCTGAAACCACTCGGCACCAGGCTGCCTCCGCTGGCAGCCCTGCGCACGACCAGCGCGATGATGATCAAGATCACATCCACCAAGAGCATAGCCCACAGCGTATTCGTCCAGTAAAAGTCGCCAATTACGGGCAATGTAAAGAGCGGATCATGCGAGACGCGCTCTGCGGGTAGTTGGATGTGTGGCAAGATGGGTGGGAATGCCCGGGCTGCGAAATAACCCAGGACGATAAACGCCAGCACAAAATAGCGATTTGGAATTCCGAAAAATCTGTTCTTTTTCTGTTCCACTGTCAATTTTCTCCTTCACGCGGCGTAGAGTTTGCTGGAGAAGCCGAATTGATGCGGGAGACCGCCATTCTAACGATCCAAAACATTCCTGCTAAAGTGACTGGGACGCTGGCGACCATGAGCACCACGGTGATCATCGGTTTGGTGCCAAAACGCATGTCCAGCCATAAACCACCAAAAAGGGCTGCTAACACGATCAACAGGGTTAGGCAGCCCACTTGCCCAGCCACCGCTGCCAAGGTCATATTGATTGCATAACGGGAGCGGCTTCTCTCGGGCTGTTTCGGGGTCGACTCCATAGTTAGCGAATTTTATCACATGCGGTTGCGGATCGTCAACAAATATGATAATTCTGATCAATTATTCATACTGAGCGGTTAATCCGCAGCATGTGATTCCAAAATGATCATCTATCTTTTAAAAGAGCGCTGCCGCGGCCGAGTTGGACACGCTAAACCAGGGCGCAAAAACTGTGCCGAGCAGGATGATCCCAAAGACAAGCACCGTCAAAGCCACCGCATACGACCGCGAGATTGGAAACGGCTTATCTTCCTCATCGGAGCGATACAGGTACACCACTTTAAGCACCGTCAAGTAGTAGTACAACCCGACAATCGAGTTCAATACGCCGACAACCGCCAGCCAAACCTGTCCTGCCTGCACCGCGGCCGCGAAGACGGCAAACTTCACTACGAACCCGCCGAATGGCGGCATGCCTGATAACGAAAGCAATGCCACCATGAATGTCAGGGCAAGCCATGGCGATCGGCGGCTCAACCCGGCATACGCAGCGATCTCATCTGAGCCAGTCACTTTTCCAAATGCTGCCACCACGCCGAAGGCAGCCAGGTTAGTGACGACGTACACCACCAGGTAAAAGACAACGCTGGCAATTCCCAGCCCAGAGACAGCCACCAGCCCGATCAGGGCATAACCGGCATGGGCTACGGATGAATAAGCCAGCATGCGCTTAATATTGCGCTGCGCCAGGGCAAGTGTATTCCCGAGCGTCATGGTGGCAGTGGAAAGTGCAGCGATGACCGCAGCCCACAAGGGTGTGATCTCGGGGGGAAAGGCTGCGATCAGGACGCGCATCAACACTGCAAAGCCAGCGGCTTTCGAAGCAGTTGACAGGAAACCCGTGATCGGGGTCGGCGCGCCTTCGTAGGTATCTGGTGCCCAGAAATGCAACGGGACTGCCGATATCTTGAAGCCAAAACCAACCAGCACCAGCAGCAGGCTGCCAAACAAGGACACAATTGGCAGATCTCCCGCCATCACGCCCTCAGCCAGGGCATACAGGTTGGTTGTCCCGGCGAAACCGTACAACAGGCTGAAGCCGTACACCATCACGGAAGAAGTCATGGCGCCAAACAGCAGGTACTTGAAGCCCGATTCAGTGGACTTGTCATCGCGGGTCAGGAAACCTGCCAGGATATAGAGCGGGATGGATGTCGTCTCGATCGCCAGGTAGAGCATGATCAGGTCCGCGGCAGATGCCATCAAGGTCATACCCAATGTGGAAGACAGCATCAACAGGTAGTACTCGCCGCGTTTGCCCATGCGCGCCAGGTCCGTCGAGAACATTGCGGTGATCGCGGCTGCGAATAAGAAGGTCATCTTGAACACGAATCCCAACCAGTCGTGCCGCAACATGCCACCCCAAACAAGTTTGGCGTCGGCAGCGGGTTGCCCAACAGCCAGACTCACGCCGATGATAGCAAAGAGTCCACCCGCAGTAATCCAACCCAGGCTGCCGCGGCGTTCCTCAGGCAAGACGAGGTCCAACGTCAATACAAGGATAGCCAGGACTAAAATCAGGATTTCCGGCAGTATTGCCAGGATCATGGAAGGCTCAAAACTCACCGAAGACACCTATGCACCTCCCAACAGCCGCAAGATATTGGTCACCCCGCTTTCGACCAGTGGCACCATCACCGATGGATACACACCCAGGCCGACCAGGATCGCCGAAAGGAAGACCAGCGCCACTTTGTCCAGCACAGTGACATCATGCATATGATCTCCAAACTCTTCCGGCATTGGGCCAAAAAACACCTTGCCGATGATACGGATGATATACGAAGCGGTTATCACAATTGATATGGCCGCTACAATGGCGATCCAGGGATGGCTCTCCCACACGCCCATAAAAATCGGAAATTCGGCAATGAAACCGGAAAAGCCAGGCATTCCCATCGAGACCAAACCGCCGATGATAAAAGCCACAGCCACCAGAGGCATCACATTGCGGAAACCACCCAGGCGTGGGATATCTCGCGTGTGTGCCTGGTCATACACCATGCCGACTACAGCAAAGAAGAGAGCCGTCATCACACCATGCGAGAACATCTGCACGCCCGCGCCCAGCATGCCATTGCGCGTCAGCGTGGCGAAACCCATCGCCACCAGCCCCATATGGGAGACAGAAGAGAAGCCAATGACATACTTGAAATCGGTTTGCACCATGGCAATATAAGCGCCGTAGACAACATTGACCAGCGAGAGCAGGATTATCCATGGCAGGTGGAACTTAGCGCCTTCGGGCAGGAGCATAATACCCACCCTCAAGGCGGCAAAAGCGCCTAGCTTCATCAATACACCCGCGTGGAACATCGAAACCGCCGTCGGCGCGGCCACGTGCCCATCTGGGCTCCAATTGTGGAAGGGGAAGATGCCACCCAGAACCGCAAACCCGAAAAAGACAAATGGAAACCATAGTTGCTGGAAAGCGAGGGAAAAACCAGCCTTCTCCAGCTCGAGCATATCAAAAGTGTTCAACCCAGAGGTGAAATACATCGCCAGGGCGCCAACCAGTGAGATCACCGAGCCTATAAACAGGTATAGGGTCAGCTTCATAGCGGCGTATTCGCGCGTCTCCTTCCAGCCCCAAATGGAGATCAGCAAGTACATGGGGAAGACGGCAATCTCATAGAAGAAGAACAGCATGAACAGGTCCAGGGCGACGAAGACGCCAAACACACCGGTTGCCAGGATAAACAAGAAGGCGAAAAATTCGCGCGGCCGGTCATCAATACCCCACGAAATGAGCACGCCTGTGAACATGACCACGCCTGTCAGCAGCACCAGTGGGGCATTCATCCCGTCGATACCCACGTGATAGGATATCCCCAAGGCCGGCAACCAGGTGTATTTTTCCACAAATTGATAACCCCCAGCAGAGATATCGTATGCGAAGTACGCCCAGACAGAAAGGAACAATGCAAAAGTCGCCGCAGCCAGGGCGGTAACACGCACCTCGTTCTTACGCTCAGCTGGTATCAGCAAGATAAGCACACCAGCTAAGATTGGGGTAAAGACGATCACACTCAATATCGGAAATTGCATAAATCACCTCATCCTGTGCGAAGGGCCTCATCAATGGCGCGTCGCACTTCGCACATTAGAAGAGCATCACTACAGCTTTATTGATCACGTCCAGTATCCAGCCGGGCCAGACGCCAATCCACAGCATCAAAACCATCAGTGGAGCGATGACAAAGATTTCGCGAGCGTTGATCTCGGTCAGATGACCCACCCAATGCTCGTTCAGCGGGCCATGCAGCACCATCTTGACACCCTTGAGGATATAAGCGCCTGTGAATAGCAATCCAAGCATCGCCAGGGCGGTATACAGGGTGAAGATAGGCCAGGATCCCCGCACGACCAGAAACTCAGAGATAAAGCCGCCAAGCCCGGGCAATCCCAACGATCCCATGGCGGTGAAGATCAAGATGCCACCATATACGGGCACCAGTGGGAAAAGCCCGCCAAAGTCCTTTAAGTTGCGCGTGTGCGTGCGCTCATAGATCACACCCACCAAAAAGAACATTCCCGCTGCGGAGAGCCCGTGGTTGAACATCTGCAGCACAGCTCCATTGAGCGCAATATCAGCGTCTTGTGTGCCGCTGGCAAAGGCTGCCGCAGCGATACCTAACACCACAAATCCCATGTGGTTGACCGAAGAATACGCAACCAGCCGCTTGAAATCATCTTGCCCGTAGGAGGCAAAAGCCCCAAAGATAATCGCCATCACCGCCAGGAAACCCAGCGCTCCGGCATAGTACTTCGCCTCAACGGGATAAAGCGGCAGCACCAAGCGCAGGAAACCATAAGCACCCAGTTTTAGCAAGACACCCGCCAGAATCATCGAGCCGGCGGTAGGAGCTTCCGTATGGGCATCCGGTAGCCATGTGTGGAAGGGCCACACGGGCACTTTGATGGCGAAAGCAATGGCAAATGCCCAAAAGGCCACCGCCTTGACCGTGGAAACCGGCAGGTTGAGCGGTAGATCGTTCAAAGATTGCAAGCCCGGCCAGATCTGAAATAGCTGGGTCATATCGTAGGTTCGAGCGGTCACACCGATCACTTGGATCGCCAGCAGAAGTCCCAAAGAGCCCGCCATGGTGTAGATCATGAATTTGAATGAGGCGTAGGCACGGGCTGAGACCGTACGCCCGCCCCAAATCTGGCGTTCGCCTTTCTCGCTGCCCCACTGGCTGATGAGGAAGTACATCGGTACCAGGCCAAACTCCCAAAAGACGAAAAAGAGCAGCAGATCCAGGGATAGAAAGACGCCCAACATGCCCATCTCGAGCAGGAAGAACAGGATCATATATGCTTTGATATTGTCTTTGATGGTAAAGGATGCCAGGATTGCCAGTGGAGTGAGCAAAGTAGTCAGCAAGACCATGGTCAGGGAAATGCCGTCCACACCAAGGTGATACGAAGAGTTGATCGCCGCGTACCAGACGGCTCTCTCCTCGTATTGGAAACCGGGCTTCCCGGCGTCAAACCCAAACCACAGGGCTAAGGAAAATGCTAGGGGTACAAAGCTGAGCACAAATGCTGTCCAGCGCAGCAGGTCTTCCTGCTCGCGCGGCAGGAAAAACAGGATCACTGCCGCCAGCACCGGTGTGAACAAGATAAGTGTAAGCAAGTGACTTGCGATAAAATCCATCGTTCGCTCCTGTAGGTCCGATGTGACGAACGTCAGGGGGTAAAGATCAGGTAATAGAACAACGCGCTAAAGAAGGCAAGCGCGACCAATGCCCCAATCATGTACTGCTGAATGCGCCCGGTTTGGATGACGCGGAATGCACGACCAAACTTCTTAATGCCCTCACCCACAATATCACCAGAGGCATTCACAATGCGCTTATCGATGTATTCGCGTAGCGTGCCGCCAATCGTTCCGGAGACCATCGCCACCCAGTGCAAAACGCCATCGATCACACCTTGATCCATCCATGCTGAAGTAAATGTCTCTGAGAACCAATAGGCTGGGCGCACGAAAATTCGATCATAGATCTCATCAAAGTAGTACTTGTTTTGCAAGAGCTTGTGCATACTAGGCACAGTTACTTCGATTGGATCTTGCGCCCCGGCAGGTGTTTCCCGGTAAACCAACCAGCCCATATACAATCCGCCCAGCGCAACGACCAGCGAAGTGAGTAGTGGGACAAGGTTGAATTCGACCGCTTTCGGGTGCTCCAACAAAGTTCCTCCAAGGAACTCGTGGAACCAGTTGGGCAGCAGCCCTCCGAGGACTGGGAAATGCTCTGGGATGCCCACCCACCCGGCTGCAACAGAAAATACCGCCAGGATAGCCAATGGTGCGGTCATCGTCCAGGGAGTCTCCTGAGCATGGTGGGCAGCTTCGGTGCGCGGCTTCCCCAAGAACGTCAGGGTGATCTGGCGCATGGTGTAAAAAGCCGTGAGCAATGCCGCCAGTGCTAAGGTGCCAAAGACCACAACATGCCCGTGTCCCCAGGCATCTGCCAGGATTTCATCTTTTGACCAGAATCCGGCTGTCACCAAAGGAAAGCCGGAGAGCGCGAAGCCACCGATCAGGAATGTCCAGAAAGTCACCGGCATCTTCTTGCGCAGGCCGCCCATGTTGAACATATTCTGCGGGTCGATGTGGTCGCCGGTATGCAGGACACCATGCTCCATGCCGTGGATCACCGAGCCAGAGCCCAAGAAGAGCAGTGCCTTAAAGAAGGCATGCGTGATCAGATGGAATGCTGCCGCCACGTAAGCGCCGATACCCAGGGCAGCCACCATATACCCCAGTTGCGAAATCGTCGAATATGCCAGCACGCGCTTGATATCGTTTTGTGCAACCGCGATGGTGGCGGCAAATAAGGCTGTGAACGCCCCGATAAACGACACCAACATCATGGCTGAGGTCGCCCCATGCTCGGATCCTGCAGAGAGCAGCGGGAAGATGCGAATCGCCATGTAGACGCCCGCGGAAACCATCGTGGCAGCATGGATCATTGCTGAGACCGGCGTAGGGCCTTCCATCGCATCGGGCAACCATACGTGCAAAGGCCACTGGGCAGACTTGCCGATCGTGCCGATGAACAGCAGGATACCAATTAACCCGGCTGCTGATAGACCCACGATATAGGAGGGCATCTCAGCCAGGTGTGCCAGCATCTCTTCGTTATAAAAAATCTCACGATAGTTCAACGTGCCAGCCACCGAGTACAGGTAGGCGATGCCCAACAGCATAAAGACATCACCAACGCGCGTGGTGATAAATGCCTTGATCATCGCTGCCCGAGCAGATGGCTTGCCGTACCAGAAACCAATCAACAGGTACGAGCACAGTCCCATGATTTCCCAGCCAACGAAAAGGGTAAGCAGATTATCAGAGACCACCAGGGTATACATGCCAAAGGCAAAGAGACCGATGAAGGCAAAAAAGCGTGAGTACATCGGCTCGATGGATGGGACTTTGTGCGTGTGCCCGTGCGCATCGCTAACCGTAGCGCCATGCGGTGGAAGACCGGCAACGTCATGGTCACCCTTGGGTTGGCCAAAGTTGTGATAACCCACGCTGTACAGGAAGATCATCAGCACGGTCCAGGCGACGAAAAACAGGGTTGCTGCAGAGAGCGGATCAATTTGCACGCCAATCCTGAACCACGAATCACCCGTAGGAAGCCAGGGGATGGAGGAGGCGAAGATTTTCTCTCCAAAGTGTTCAACCTGCAGCGACCGGAAGAACACCACCATGCTGCCCAACCAGGAGAGCAACGCTGCTCCAACAGCGACTGTATGGCTGAGCCATTTGCTACGGTTGGTGAACAGGACAATCAGGAAAAATGCCAACAGCGGCGGGAGGGGGATTAGCCAGATTAATAACTCAGTTGCCATGTATTCTCCCTAAAGTTTGAGCATATCGATATCGTCGGCTACTACGGTGTTGCGCCGCCGATAGATAGAAATTATCAACGCCAGGCCGACAGCTACCTCAGCTGCCGCTACGGCGAACACCATGATTGCAAATGCCTGTCCGGCAATCAATTCCGGCGTGCGATAACGCCAGAAAGCAACCAGGTTGATATTTACCGCATTGAGCATCAGCTCTACTCCCATCAATATTGCCACAGCGTTTTTCCGCGCCAAAACACCAAAAAGGCCAACGCTGAAGAGAGCTGCCGATAGAATAAGGAACCAGGAAAGAGGGATCATGCTTTACTTCCTTTCCCAAGCCACCATAATGGCTCCAATCAGTGCTGCCAGCAGTAAAACTGAAGCCACCTCGAAGGGGATAACGTATAAATCCGGGGAGACCAAAGCCTGTCCTAATTCCCTGAGTGGGTCGGAGCGCGGGCTCATGTCAGGCAAGGCAGTAGAAAATCCAGGCCAACTTCCCAACATCCAGGCCAAGAAGGCAAATATAACTGCGGACAGGATTGCTGCCCAACCCCAGTTGCTATTGATCTGTGGGCCTGTATCGGTGGCTACCCGGCGAGTGAGCATGATGGCGAAGATCATCAAGATTGCAATCGCTCCAATATAGATGACCACCTGTGCCACTGCCAAAAAACCCGCATTAAGCAGCACATATACAACCGCGACCCCAAATAGGGATGCAACTAACCAAAGAGCAGCATGCACTAGGTTGCGCGTTGTGACTACAAGCAGCGCAGAGCCTAAGGTTGCCGCAGCGACAAGGATAAAAACAATTTGCAAAGGAGTCATGGACACACTCCACTTCTATTGGGCTGTCCCTGCGGGAGGCTGGGAAGCACTCGATGGCATTACGTTTGGTTGCTGAGGTGGTGTCGCCACAGGTCGCGGTTCTCCCACGGTTTTTCGTTCAACCCGTGCTCGGGCGCGCAAGATTTGCAAGGTAAACCAAGCAATGACAATGTTTGCCAGCAGCATCCACAGGGTGTAGACGAGCAAATTATCGCGAGGCAGTAATTTGTCGGCGATGGCAGTCACTATCAAGACCACCAGTGAAAGAG
>DATCYX010000429.1:0-4326 GCA_036526235.1 Anaerolineales bacterium
ACGATTAAAGTTGTTCGATTTCCTAGATTCACCGGCTTGTCCTCCTTCTATGTTTAAATGGCACGGCGGAGTATCTTTCACTGGTTTGCTAAAAACCCGAACTCGAGCCGCCTCCGCCAGATGACCCTCCACCGAAAGACGATCTATCTGAATCATCAGAGCTATCCCAACCACCCGAGCTATCTCGATCACTCGAACTCCAATCATCCGAGCTACCCCAATCACTAGAGCTACCATCGTCAGAACCGCTTTCTATACGCTTCCACCATACCACTAACAATATAATGAGAATCGCAGCGAATAATAACCACCCGATCACTTGAAACCCAGCATCGGAGCTTGATGAGCTGCTACTAGGGCGTTTTGCAAGCTCTTCAGGCGTATCCCCGCGGATCACACTGTCATATGCCTTCACCATCGCCACCAGGGCAGCTCCGGCATCGCCATCTGCAATTGCCCTGCTGGCATCTTTGCCGGATTTCCAGACAGGTATAAAATGAGCCTCGGCCACCTTACTGGTCAGCAAGTCTGGGATGGTGCCCTCCATTCCGTAGCCAACCTCTTGTTCCAGCTTGCGACGGGATTTGTCACCGCCGTACCAGCAAACCAGGATCAGCAACCCGTCGTTGCGCTCTTTGTGACCGATACCCCAAGTACGAAAGAATGTATTACGGTAGGATTGGCTGTCGGGACCACAATCGTCGTAGGTCACCACAGCGATCTCAGCCAGATTCTCTTCGTCCAACTTTGCCACAATTGTGTTGATCGTTTCCTCATGTGCTGGAGTCAGCCAGCCAAGCTGGTCTAAAACATAGGAACCTTCACTGAGAGGTGATGGGACTGGTGGAGTGGCTCCCTGCGCGATTACACCAGTCGAAATCGGCAAAGTCAGCACCAAGAATAAGAAGAAACTAAAGAAGTAATTGAGATACTTCATCTTTCAATCCTCCCCAATTGGCAAATTCAACTCACAACCAGCGATTTGCGTAGAATCAAAAACCGATCGTTACTTTTTATTAACTCTCGGCTATACAATGCGGATTGTCTTGTTTTAGCCACTGAAACACGAACAGACCAAGCTCATAAACAATTATATATTCATTTTACTTCGAGTCAATCGCATTTTTGCAACCACTATTCTGGCAAGGATTAGCCCAATACTAGATCCACCCCGAGCGGTTGCAGCACCGTCTCTGCCGCCCGCACCAGCAGTTTCCGGTAATAGCGTAAGTCGATTGTCTTCGGATTGGGTGGGTCAGGCAGGTCCCAGGCACGCACGCCCGGCTCTCCCAGGGTGTAGAGAAAACGCACGCGCTGCCCCGGCCTGAGATGCTTTCCCACCGATACCAGCTGAGCCGCCGCACGCGCCGCTGGGGAAGGGACGCGGTACTCATCCAGCTCCCGGCTGAGCTTCTGCGAAACCAGCAGGCCCTCCAGTGGCACGCGCCCCAGGCGCAGATCGGAATAGGCCTTGCGCAGCACGCGCTCAATTGCCGGGGTGCAACCTGGCAGTTCACCGGCTGAGCTTGCCTGCGACAGGCAGTCCAGCATAGACAGTTGCAACTGTGCAATCCAGGGCGGCGTATCTTGGCGGCGAGATTCGATGCCGCGTATCTTCAACGAGCCATCTTGAAACACCCCAAAGTAGCGGTTGGGCACTGGCACGCGCTTGTCCACGCGCGAAGGCAGAAAAGCCACCCAACGGTAGATGCCGTCCAGTGACACCGGCAGGCTGGTGCGCTCGGCGATCTCGTCCAGCACAGGCTGGAAGTCAACCACTTTATTCGCCCCCTCTTTCAGCACCCACATGCCATCCACATACAAGTGCAGCACCGTGTAGCCCAGGTCTTCGGCAGCCTCCTTGGCACGCAGCAACATCTCGCGCCCGTAGGCAGTGACCGCCTCGTGCGCCTCGATGCGCCCAAAGCGGGCGTTCTTGTACCCCAAGTAGCCGAAACAGGTCACCAGTAGCCACTTGTGCGCTGAGGCGCGCGCCTTGTAGGCATTGCGGCGCGGGTGCCAGGCGGGCAGCTCTGCCAGGCGCAGCTTGAGGGCAATGCGCTTGTCCAGCAGGGGTTGCAGGGTCCTTGGCACCAATCCATCCCCACTGTCGGGAAGGACAGACAGGTGAGGTTCTTTCTTCACCGTCTCGGGCGAAATATTGAAGCGCGCCATAATGCTGGGGTACATAGAGACGAAGTCGATCTCCGCCACGTCTTTGTGCAGGCCGATCACCGGCTGGTACACCAGGCCTCCCTGGTCAGAGCGCAACAGCTCCCGGGCGGTCTTAGGGCGCTCAGCCTGTTGCTTATGCCAGGGTACCAGCACGCCCTCCCGCAAGGCTGTGAGCATCTGCATCGCGGAGATGCCGCTGCCCGGCGAGAGACGCGCCACCGCCTGCACTGGCAGGCTGGTCACGCGCGCCAGCTCAAAGATGCCCTCCATGCCGTAATCGTGGTAGAGCACAGCGTTGTGCCCATCCACGTGCCAGCGACCAAACAGGTGCACTTGCTGGCCACGGTAGATCACCTGCCCATAGGCGAAGTAAGTGCGCTCCGGGCGGTAGAGTGGTCCAAAGGCAGGGTCGCGGTTGAGCGGCAGGGACAGGCCGCTGTGCTCTGAGAGCTCCAGCAGGTAAGGCAGCAACCAGGTATCGCCCCAGGTGGTCAGCAGCAAGTCAGGGTCGTGCCGCATGAAGATGGCACGCAGGTTCACCAGCAATGGGCGGATGCCTGCCTTGCCCTGTGCATGCGGTCCGGGGAGCGCCAGGCGGTAGCAGGCTCGTTGCGCGCGCGCCAGGATGTGGGTTGGGGCAGCATGGAAGGGGTCTACATCCGGCTCCAGGGAAAGGACGCGCAGAGGAGGTGCGCAGGGATCTAAATCCCAGGGTGTATTCAGGACTTCCAGGGATTGCACCTGCCCCTGTTCGTCAGCATCCACACGGCAGCGCGCCAGGGGGAAAGCACCGTAGCGAGCCGCGTGGTGCAAAGCCGGGGAAAGGTCAGCATCATAATAGGTCAGGTCGGGAAAAGCCTGAGAAACCTTGCGGAACAAAGCTGGCTGGGCAGCCGGCTGGCTCACCTGCGCAGTTAGCACAGACACAGGCTGGTCGGAGAACAGCTCGCGGCGCTCGCTACGGGAAAGGGTTACAGGCACCCTGCCATTCAGCCCTTCTGATTGCAGGTAGCGCCATAATTGACGCAGGCGCGCTGCTGTACCCGCGGCGTGGAAAGCCACCGGCAGCGCTTGCCGCAGGCGGCGGCGAGAGCCATCGCGCTCGTCCAGTAGCCAGAGCGCAACGCCATCATGTGGATCGGCGTATACGTCCAGCAGCCAGCCAGAGAATTCCATTGACGCCTATGGCTTTAGCTTGAATAGCTCAGCCTGTGGGCCTATCTGCTCTGGAGGGCTAGCCGGGGTGTAGCCTGGCGCTTGCATCTCCTCGAGGGCAGAGCGCAATCTTAGCACCATCTTATGCTCCTCTAATAGCATGGCCAACAAGAAGACCTCGAAAGGCAGGGCATGACCAGCGTACGCCGCAGCTGCCAGGTGCTGGCGTGCGGCGGCGAACAGGTCGTCCAGCGCCAGTTGGTCACTGCGCCGCAGGGCGCGCCGGAAACGAGACAAAGACTCTTGCTCTTGCAGGAAAACTTGTGTAATTGATGGAAGTGTACGTCCCATAGCATACCTCCTGTTTCATGGTATAATTAGAACAAATATTCTATTTTGTGGAGATGTTTACTCGCACCATAGCTATGAACCAGCGTATTGATGGTCTCACCCTTGTATCCCTGGCACTGATCCTGTTCATGGGCTTCAACGTCCTGCGAGATCGAGCCAGCACGGCGCACGCCTCCTCCCAACTTGCAACAGGCAGCCAGACCGCACCGTCCTTGCCGGCTTCCACCGCCCAGCCCACCGAGGCAGAGATGCTGGAGATTTCCGCACCCTACGAGGACTACATCCTCACACAGGGGCCGCACGGAACCTCCTATGGCCATAAGGCGATCGACCTGGCTGCTGGCAAGGGAGAGGCGGTGCTTTCGCCCATCAACGGAATCGTCACTGAGCGCTACATTGATGAGTACGACAACCCGACACTTGTGATCGAGAATGACATCTACCGTGTCACTCTGCTGCATGGCAAATACACCGTCTCGGTAGGCGATCGATTGCAGATCGGCCAGCCGGTGGGTAAGGAGAGCAATCTGGGCTACACCGCCGATATACAAGGCAGACCCTGTAATGGACGCAAGAAGTGTGGTTACCATACGCATCTGAACATCTACGATAAGCGCCTGCAGGCCAATGTCAACCCACTGGACC
>DATCYX010000430.1:0-11308 GCA_036526235.1 Anaerolineales bacterium
GATCAGCTAGCCTTTGCACTCTCTGGTCGCCAGGGAGCAGGTCAAAATATTCATCTCTAAGGGTATAAATCTCCGATGGTTCCAGCCCGATCACTGGAATCTGGCCATCGGGATCCAGCTGGTCGACAGTTTCCACAAGGCGAGAAGCGTGGCGCCGTGCTGCGGGCAAGAATCCTTTGGAGATCAATGTACGCCCTGAGCCTATCACTGGGAGCAAGCCGACCTGGTACCCGAGAGCGTGCAACACTCGGACTGCAGCCAGCCCAATTTCTGGTTGAAAATATTCAATAAATGGATCGGATAGCAGTAAGACATCTGCTTGCTTGTACCTCTTGCTCATCCCAACCCTCGCTTCCTTCGCCCTGCGATGAAACGACTTTTGCTGCAGGATAGGAAATTGACGCTTTGCTGATAATCCCAGCCATTTTTCCGCCATATTTTTCGCACTTTCCCAACCCAGCAACGGATTAACCACGGCAGAGAAATGGTGCCCTAGCCGGGCAAAAACCCCAATGAAAGCAAAAAGATAATCTCGTATTTTTCGCCGGTGAGTTTGATAATATTGATGCAGAAATTCGTAGCGAAGCTTTGCCATATCCACCGACGATGGGCACTCGGCTTTGCAGCCTTTACAAGCCAGACATAAGTCCAACGCTTCGTAAACAGCATCACTGACCTGCGAGATATTTCTAGAATCCGCAGGCAGAGAGATCATTTCACGCAAGAGGTTTGCCCGTCCCCGAGTGCTGTGCATCTCTTCTCGGGTAGCCTGGAAAGATGGGCACATTACACCTTCTTGTTTACGGCACACACCAGCTCCATTGCACATCTCGATTGCACCAGCCAGACCGCCTTGCGAAGAGAAGTCGAATTCCGAAGGCCAAGCATAGGTCGAGTAAGCCGCGCCATAGCGGAGATTTTCATCCATGCGGGGTGCATCCAGTATCTTGCCCGGATTCAATAGTGTTTTGGGGTCAGCAGCGTCTTTCAGGATGCGGAATGCAGACATGATCTCATCCCGGTACATCTGTCCCAGCCATTCCGAGCGCGCAATTCCAAGACCGTGCTCTCCACTCACCGAGCCATTTAGACGAACTGTAAGCTGAACTGCCTGCTCTGCGATTGAGCGCAAGGCTTTGACACCTTCAACAGTTTTTAGATTGACCATTGGGCGAATGTGCAAACAACCAGCTGAGGCATGCGCGTAAAAATCCGCAACAGTATTGTGTTCCTGGAAGATGTGCTGTAACTCCCGCACAAAGTCGCCCAGGCGCACAACTGGGACCGACAGATCTTCGATAAAGGCGGTTGAGCGAACATCACCTGCTCTGGATGAGAGTAATCCCAAACCTACCTTGCGTACAGACCAGACTTGCTTTTGCGCCTCATTCGATTCAGCGATTACAATGGGAATTGAATCGTTCGCCAATTTTTTCATTTGGTCTAAACGCTCTAGTAAGCGGGCAGGATCATGACCAGCAAACTCTACAACAAGCAAATCTGGGGATATGCTGCCATTAGTCAGTTGGTCAAAAATTGACAGCTGGGAGGCATATGCAGGAACACCACGAGCCAGATTTACCAAAATTCC
The DNA here is from genome assembly GCA_036526235.1 of Anaerolineales bacterium. Lineage (GTDB taxonomy): Bacteria > Chloroflexota > Anaerolineae > Anaerolineales > UBA4823 > DATCYX01. The sequence goes on from DATCYX010000430.1 coordinate 1,592, forward strand.
CGGGATAAGCTCAACTGCTGACGGTCCAAGCTCCAAAATCCACGATACAGCATCACAAGCCTTTGCAATCTCAGAAAAGGCAAGCACACAAAGGACGGTGTGCTTAGGTAAGGGTACCAACCGCACTTTGGCGTGTCCAATAACAGCCAGGGTTCCTTCCGAGCCGACCAGCAATTGGGAGAGATTTAACGATCCCGGAGAAACTGGTGGATAGGAAAGACCTGGTTGGCGATCATTTACAAATTGTTCATTCCACCCGAGAGGTGAACCAGGCGTCCAGGGAAGTAGATAATTAAGGTTATATCCAGCTGCTCTCCGCCAGGTGTCAGGCCATCTGGCTTGAATTGCCCCGGAGTATTGCTCGCGGATACGCAAAGACGCTCGATATATAGATCTTACCAAGGGATAGGAGATTGGGGATAGAGAGGTGTGCCCTCCCCCATCCCCTAACCCCTCTTCCATTTCCCCTGCGATCCTACGAGCCTGCGCGAGGGTGACTTCTGCAAAGGTTGTTATTGATCCATCTGCTAGCACGACATCCGCAGAGACGATATGGTCGGCTGCCATGCCATACAAAATCGAGTGCGCGCCAGTGGCATTGTTCGCCAGGCTACCACCCATGGTAGCCCGCTCAGCCGAAGCTGGGTCAGGCCCAAATTGCAAGCCAAATTCTGCTGCAGCCTTGTTCAGGCTGCTCAGAATGACGCCTGGCTCAACCACAGCCGAGCGGTCCTCTGGGTTAATTTCCAGTATGCGCGTCAAGTAACGCGAGCAATCCAGTATGAGCGCACGACCGATCGCCTGTCCCCCTAAGCTGGAGCCAGACCCGCGGGCTAAGACAGGTATATCAAAGGAAGCCGCAAGCTCTACAGTCCCAGCTAATTCGTCCAAGGATTTAGGGAAGGCTACTCCCAGGGGGGCGATCTGGTAGATTGAAGCGTCCGTGCTGTATAGGATACGTGTTGGAAGATCAAAGCGCGCTTCAATCTGGGCGTTTTTTAGGGCATCAATGAGCTCAACCAGGATAGCCATATTTCGTCATTTTAGAGCAAAAGCCATAAACAAGCAAGCGCAACTCGTGGTACTTAGGGCAATCGCATTTGGGCGATTTCCCACCACTGAGGAGAGAAACGGAGTATTTTGGTGGGGGTCTACCCCCACCAAAACACCCCAAACACTCTTTTTACGGGCTTGCGCATGCCCCTCAGGGCATATGCAATTACCCTGTCGCGGTACTTGATTAATGTCACATTGACGCCTAATTTGAATAGAGATACACTCAACATTGATGCATAATTTATTGCCTTATCGAAAGATTCATATTTCTCACCCTGGAGTATCGATTTCTCTCGATAGAATCTCATTTTGGAGATAAAAGTGCCCATGTCAATCAGCCAATTAGCGCGGACAATCGCCGAGTCGCCCACGCTGGCGCTCAATGAGGAGGCGAGAATCTTACGGGAGCGCGGGGAGCCTGTCATTAATATGAGCATCGGCGAACCGAAAAATAAAGCCCCAATAACCGCCATCCTGAGCTCAGCAGCCAAACTGACCTCGGGCGATGTCAAATACACACCTCCCGATGGGACACCCTCCCTAAAAAAAGCCATCATCCGCTATATGGAAGAAAATTATGACCGCATGGTTGCACCGGAGAATGTCGTCATCTCGGCTGGCGCTAAACAATCGCTGTACAATGTTCTCTTTAGTATCTTAAATCCTCAGGATGAAGTAATTATCCTGGCCCCCTATTGGGTCAGCTATCCCGAGATGGTCAAGATGTGCTATGGCGTGCCGGTCTTCGTCACGCCCGAGGATGGTAGTTTTCACCCGCGTATGGAGGAGATCGAGCGCGCTGTTAGCTCATATACTAAAGCAATCATAGTTAATAGCCCCAATAATCCTTCTGGGTGTGTGTTTTCCAAGGAGTTCATTGCTCAGATCGTCGAATTTTGCGAGCGAAAGAAAATATATCTCATCATGGACGACATCTACCATAAGCTTGTCTTTGATGGCATCAAAGCTGCTCCTGCTTACCATTTCACCAAGCAAGACATTGAATCCACCATGGTGATCGTGGTTAACGGGGTCTCGAAACTCTACGGGATGACCGGTTTCCGTATCGGTTGGGTAGTTACCAGCCGCAAACTAGCCGAAGTCATCACCAACGTGCAGGCACAGACCACCTCATGTACATCGGTTGTCCTTCAGGCGGCTGCCGAAGGCGCGCTTACGGGCATGCAGAGCATCGTCGAGAACTTGCGCCTAACTTTTGAAAATAATCGCGATGTGATTATGCAAGAGTTGTCCTCTTTTAATGGGATACGCGTCATCAAGCCGAATGGTACTTTTTACATCCTGCCAGATTTCCGAGCATATTGCCCCTCTAGTCTCGCCAAGAATTCTGTAGAGCTGTCTAAGTTCTTACTCAAGAAAGCCCTGGTTGTGACCATTCCCGGAAAAGAATTGGGAATGGAAGGCTACCTTCGCTTGAGTTTTTCCGGTAGTGTCAAGGATATTACTACTGGTATCGAGCGAATAAAGTGGGCATTAGATCCGCAAGCGCCCAACGAGATATACATCGGTGATCGTAAGCTGGTGAGAGATTGGCTATGAACAACATCTTGGAGATCAAAACACCTGCCCAATCACAAGCGTCAGCACTCAAGTGTGATTATGGCCTAGAGAGCCTGGGGTTGATGAATCTCAATCGGGCATACTGGAATCTGCCAACAGAAGCGCTATATGAAGAGGCAGTATTCCGCAATGAGGGAAAAATCACCCGCCAAGGGTCAATTGTCGTTAACACTGGCATTCACACGGCGCGCGCAGCCAATGACAAGATGATCGTGCGCGAAAGCAGCTCTGAGAACAATATCTGGTGGGGTCAATACAACCGCCCTTATAACCCAGAGAATTTTAACGACTTATTTAATCGCGTCCAGGGATACTTACAAGGTCGAGACATTTTTATCCAGGATTGCTACGCGGGTGCTGATCCCAATTACCGCATTCCCATTCGCATCATTACAGAGTACGCTTGGCACAGCATATTCGCCCGCAACATGTTCCTGATCCCAAAGACCACAGAGGACTATTACCGGCATGTGCCGGAGTTTACCGTACTCGCTGTGCCATCTTTCAAATCTTTTCCGCAAATCGATGGAACCGCTACAAACACGGTCATTACGATAAACTTCGAGCAAAACTTATGCATAATCGGAAATTCCGGTTATGCAGGCGAAATCAAGAAATCCATCTTCACCATGATGAACTACTTACTGCCGTTGCAGGGCGTCATGACAATGCATTGCTCGGCCAATGTGGGATCCAAAGGCGACGTCGCCCTGTTTTTTGGCTTGTCTGGTACCGGCAAGACCACTCTCTCTGCTGATCCCCGACGTGGATTAATTGGTGACGACGAACATGGCTGGAGCGACGACGGTGTTTTCAACTTTGAGGGTGGATGCTACGCCAAAGTAATCGCCCTTTCGCCAAATGCAGAGCCACAAATTTATGCCTGCACGCACAAATTCGGCACAATATTGGAAAATGTGGTATTTGATCCTGTGACGCGCAATATTGACCTGGATGATGACACCCTCACAGAGAACACTCGCGCCTCATATCCACTAGAGTTTATCGAAAACGCTAAGAGCGACAAAATGGGAGGCCATCCCAAAAATATCATTTTCCTTACCTGTGATGCATCTGGAGTGATGCCCCCGCTTGCTAAGCTGAGCACCGAGCAGGCAATGTATCACTTCATCTCGGGTTACACAAGCAAGGTCGCGGGAACAGAGATCGGATTGGGTAAAGAGCCAGAAATCACCTTTAGCACATGCTTTGGAGGGCCCTTCATGGTTCACCACCCGGCTGTATATGCCGATCTATTGCGCCGAAAAATTGAGCGCTATGGGGTCAATTGCTGGTTGCTTAACACCGGCTGGGTGGGCGGCCCGTATGGCATCGGAAAGCGAATAAGCATCCACTACACACGTACCATGTTGAATGCCGCCCTAGATGGCGAGCTGGACAATGTTGAGTATGCTGTCGATCCGGTCTTTGGCTTCCAGGTGCCCAAGAGTTGCCCTGGCATCCCCGATGGTGTGATGAACCCGGCAACCTCCTGGCCCAGCCAAGAAGCATATATGAAGCGCTACCGCGGTCTGGCAGCCCGCTTTATCGATAATTTCAAGAAATATGAAGAGAAAATCCCAGGAGAAGTCCTCGCCGCTGGTCCAAAGATCTGATCCAATCGCTATCGATAAACGAGAAGTTTACAATGCCCATGCCAGCAAGATACCGATAAACCCCAGGATCACCCCCAAATGGAGCATGAAATCGGTCTCAGCCAGCCAGCCGCCATTGGGTAAGAAGCGCAGCACGCTGTTCGCAAGTACCAAGATGATCCCTAATACCGGCAAAAGCCCTTTGCGGTGAGCCAGAAATTCCGCAGCTTTATCGAGAAATTTATTAATGCTACGCCACATACGCTAAATTATCCTGCGCGCTGCACGAGGAACGGCTGGTAGCGTGCCAGCAGCCGGCCTGGCAAGCGTCCCTGGATTAATACGCCCTGGTGGGTTTGCTCAACGCGCTCCACCTGCCCTTGATCGTGAAAAGCGGCAATCAAACTACCCTCTTGATAAGGCAGGCGCACTATCACAGGAGAGTAGGTTTCATATAGGTGTTCATTAACGCGACCCAATAGGTCTTGAATTCCTTCCCCGGTCAAAGCCGAGATAGCCACCGAATTTGGAAAATTGGCAAGTGCCAGGCGGGCGTTCTCTGGGTCAGCCAATAGATCGATCTTGTTCAGCACGCTCAAAGTTGGTATATGATCTGCCTCAATCTCACTCAAAGTTTGGTAAACGGCTTCTGCCTGTGCCTTGGCGTTGGCGTGGGTTACGTCAACCACATGCATTAATAAATCCGCTTCGACGATTTCTTCTAATGTGGCGCGAAACGCCGCAATGAGCTCGGTGGGCAGCTTCTGGATAAATCCAACCGTATCAGTCACTAGAATCATATTTCCGCTCGGAAGCTCCACTCTACGGGTTGTCGGGTCAAGTGTGGCAAAGAGTTGATCCGCCACATAGACATCGGCTTCAGACAAATGGTTTAGCAGCGTGGATTTTCCGGCATTGGTGTAGCCAACCAGCGCCACGACGGGGATACGCGAGCGCTTACGCCGTAAGCGGTATTGCTGTCTATGGGTCCGCACCTTCTCCAACTCAACTTTGAGGTGAGCGATACGCCTGCGAATATCCCGCCGGTCAACTTCGAGCTGGGTTTCGCCAGGACCGCGCAACCCTACGCCGCCCACGCTCCCAGATCGGCCACCACCACCACCCGCTTGGCGCGCAAGGTGCGTCCAGGCTCTCGTCAACCTGGGAAGCCGGTATTCATACTGCGCCAATTCTACCTGGAGCGCACCCTCTCTGGTGGCTGCATGCTGGGCAAAGATATCCAATATGAGGGCAGTACGGTCAACGATGCGGGCATTTTCGCCGAAGATTTTCTCAAGCTCACGGAGATGGCGCGGCGAGAGTTCTTCGTCGAATAGTACAACATCCGCTCGTACCTCTTCGACCAGAGCATGTACTTCTTCCACCTTTCCTGGCCCGATGAAAGTTTGAGGATTGGGATGATCCAAGCGTTGAGTTGCCTGCCCAACGACATTTAATCCAGCTGTTCCTGCTAGAAGTTCAAGCTCCGCAAGAGAATCTTGCAATACTAGCAGATTGTCTTGATTTCGGATTTCAACACCCACCATAAAGGCACGTTCGCGGGGTCGCTGAGTAGGTTCAGGAATTTTCTTCGCCATATTACTTATAAGGATCCTTCAACTCGCCAGTCTGAATTGATGACCGGAATAGCTTGGCCATTTTTTCATCTGGAGGTCGTTTACGGATTGGGAGCAGTATGTGGAATTTGGAACCTGGGCATCCTACGTCATCATGTGCTTCTGATTCGACCCATATTGTTCCGCCATGAGCTTCAAGGATGCCTTTAGTTATCGGCAATCCTAATCCAGGTCCACCACCCATAAACTTCGTTTTTCCGCTGGAGTGGCGCGATGCCTCGCCCAAGCGACCAAATTTTTCAAAAATTCGCGCATGGTTTATTGGATCGATGCCAATACCTGTATCGATGACAATAATCTCCAAAAACCCTGGTAGAAGCCGACCGTCTATAGTAACCGAGCCTCCGTCCGGCGTAAATTTTAATGCGTTGCTGACCACATTATGCAATGCCTGATAGATGCGCTCTTCATCGCCAAATGTTGTCTCCTCGCTGCCAGGAAACGAGTTCTTTTCAATGGCAATATTCCTGGTCGCAGCCACATCATGAAACTCTCTCTGGATTAAATCTAAAAGACGACCAATTCGGATTGGCTGGTATTTTAATTCAAGCAACTGGTTATCTATCATCGACACATCGATCATGTCGTCGACAATTTGCCTCAATCGGTGGGTGCCGTTCTCTATCCCTTTAATCAATATCTGACTCTGGTCATTATCCTTTATGTCCCGAAAGATTTCCCTTAGCATAGCCGAATATCCCTCAATTAGGGTTAGGGGGGTTTTTAATTCATGTGCTGCAATGGAAATAAAATCGGATTTGCTCCGCTCCAAACGCTCTAAAGACATCCGAGATTCCTCTTCTTGCTTTAGGTATTGATCCAGATAGAGACGGGCTTCAACTTGGGTTGAATATCCGATTGCATGAGTTAGCACCGGTAAAATCGCACCCAATGTTTGAAGCCCCACTGCTTGATCTAAATTTTCTGTTGCAATCTCATAAAATACTAGAATAAATTGCTCTAAGATAGGAATTAATGTGCTTTTTTGAAGATTTACATCAGTCTGGGTCCTTGATTGAATCCATTCATCGAGCAACCCATTCATCACAATAGGATTGCCTGAATCGACAGCTTGAATAAGCAGCTGATAGAAATTGTCAAGCTGTACGCGAAACAACAGCCGGGTGCCCTCGCCTTTAGCTAGCCGCTGTGACACACCTGAGATCCAGGCTGGCTTAATCTTCTGAAGCATCTCTCTTACAGGCATACGTGTAGTTTACGACATGAAACACTTTTTGCCAAGAATGCGGGGGTGACTATTGTTTACGATTTCGTTGGGTCAGAAATTTCAAGAGCGTATCACCCACTATTTGTAGGCTAGTTGCTGATACTTTATCGGGAGTATCTTGTGTGGTATGCCAGTAAGGATAATCAAAATCGATGATGTCCACTGCAGGAATGCCGGCACGTAAAAATGGGGTGTGATCGTCAAGCATAGAGTGTTTGTATTGTGAAATGAATTCGTTTGAATATTCCAATGATTGTGCAATTGCCCAAATTTCTTGAGTCAATGCTACATCTGAATTTCTCTCTTGATAGATATTCAGATCAGAATCCCCGATCATGTCCACAATAATGGCTGCGTCTGGATGATCAGTCAGTGCATTGACAAATGCTTGCGAGCCCAATATCCAGTCCCAACCTGCTATTCGGCCATTATCTTCAGCGTCAAAAAAAACAAGCCAGACCTGACCAGGCAGATCTTGTGGTATAACGCGGCCCAACTCCAATAGTACAGCCACTCCTGACGCTCCATCATTGGCTCCAGGGACGGGTTGATTGTGTTTGGAGGGGTCTGCATCCCGATCTGCTAGCAAACGCGAGTCATAATGAGCCCCAAGGATCATCCATGGTCGCCCTTCTCCACGCTGCCCAATAATATTTCGGATGGGCTTATCCAGTAAAGATGTCTCCTGTATCCGCACATTCCAATTATGGTTTTCGAGCTCGACACGAATATACTCAACGGTCTGTGCATGTGCAACGCTACCAGGCGTGCGCGGCCCGAAAGAAACCTGCCGTTCCACATCCCCCATCGCTCGCTCACCGTTAAAATGAGCATTTGGGGAGTTTATATTGTTGATTACAAGCAATCCCAGGCTGATGAGTAACGTAAGGATGGCTATTGTAGATAGGGTAAGTAAGGTGATGGATCTATTATTTTTTGTCATGTAATGGCTATGCGAAATGTTTTATTTGTCAATTGAACGACTCAAGAAATTCACTAAGATCTCTCATGGCTCGCTCAGTATAAGCTCTCGCTCTCATGCGCTTCCCCCTTATCTTCGAGTTCGTCCCTTCAAGTTCCGGTAAGATGCCAAAATTTGCTTTCATCGGCTGAAAATCCTCTGGGCTAGCATGGGTTACATAGTGGCACAATGCCCCCAGCATGCATGTTCGCGGTAGAATCAGCGTTTCTTTGCCTTGCATTAGTCGCGCGGCATTCCATCCGGCTAGTAAACCTGTAGCAATATTGCCCACATATCCTTCTACACCTGTGATTTGACCGCCAAAAAACAAATCATTTCGACGATTGAACTGCATTGTCGGCTTCAAGTACGCTGGAGAAAAGATAAATGTATTGCGATGCATTTGCCCGTATCGCACAATATCGACCTTCTCGAGCCCTGGGATCATCCGAAAAACCCTCTTCTGCTCCGAAAATTTTAAATTAGTTTGAAACCCTACCATGTTGTATAGGGAGGCCGCCAGATTATCCTGACGTAATTGAACAACCGCATATGGGCGTCTCCCCGTTCTAGGATCCACTAAACCCACAGGGCGCAAGGGGCCATATGCAAGCGTATCCGCTCCGCGTTGCCCCAGTATTTCGACCGGCAGACAGCCCTCAAAAAACCGCTCCGCTCCAGCGCGAACGCCTTTTTCTAGCTCGCTTTCAAATACTTTCAGCTCTATCCGCTCCGCATTGGTCAAGGCTTCGACAAAATTGTAGTATTCATCCCTGGTCAAAGGACAATTAATATAATCCCCCACTATTTGTTCACCCCTCTCGTACCGCGATGCGCGGTATGCAATATCCATATTGATAGAATCTTTCGAGATGATCGGAGCTATCGCATCATAAAAAAATAATTGCTCGCTGCCTGTTAATCTCCGAATCGCATCCGAAAATCTAGGCGACGTCAGTGGCCCAGTAGCAATAATTACAGGCCCATCAGGTATATCGTTTACTTCCTGACGTATCACGTGGATATTTGGATGGCTCTCAATGGCCTCAGTCACTTTTTGAGCAAATACTTGGCGGTCAACCGCCAGCGCGCCTCCTGCTGGCACAGCCGCATCTTCTGCTATCTTGATTAGCAGCGACCTCAACCTGCGCAACTCATTCTTTAAGAGTCCACTGGCTCGGTCATCCAGGTTGGAACCCAGAGAATTGGAACATACTAGTTCAGCAAGAAAGTCGCCTGCATGGGCACCCGTAGTCACATGAGGTCGCATCTCATACAAGCTCACCTGGATCCCGCGCTCTGCAGCCTGCCATGCGGCTTCACTCCCCGCTAAGCCACCACCCACAATAACTAATTCGGCGAGTTGCCCATCCCCCTCGATACCTGTCCGTTTACCAATATTCTTTAAGTCAGACATGTAATTGATCTTCTCTAAATAAGATTGTACCAAAATCCCAACAATACCAGGATCGTGTTTATTATCTAGAGAATGAACGAACATCTGCTCACCAATTTCTCAACGAGCACCAATCGGGTAGTATAATGATCGTTAAGCATGGGCAAAGATGCAATTTGCTCATACACCAAATTTACAGAATTAGGAGTTTGTAACATGCCTAGACTTGGTCCCACCGAGCTTATCATTATTCTTGTGATCAT
>DATCYX010000431.1:0-13642 GCA_036526235.1 Anaerolineales bacterium
TTTGTGTCGATTTGGAGTTCGTTCCCGTCGCACAATGGGTTTATCTCATCCAGTATTGGTCTGCATCACCCATTCTGAGCGGCATCCTGTATGAGGTTTTTAGACGACCCAAATTTCTCTGTGGTTCGAGAGGTGAGTTAAATATGAACCAGATTTTTCGTAAGCTCCAGGTTTCTGAACATATTGAGCTCTATCAAATAGCTGAGGGGGTCTACGCCGCGATCGGCCTTATTGGTGGTGCGGCATACAGCAATGCTGGCATCATCGATCTGGGCGATCGCGCATTGATCTTTGACACCTTCGAGACGCCCACTGCAGCAGATGATTTGCGAGCTGCCGCTGAGCAATTGGTCGGGAATCAGTTCAGCTACATCATTATCAGTCACGCCCACACGGATCATTGGATGGGCAACCAATCTTTCCCTGAGTCGGTTGCCATCATCACCACCCAGGTGATCCGCGACGAGATGTACGAATATGGCGCTGAAATGAGAGAGCTTCAGCAAAATCCATCAGAGTTTGAAGAGGAGATTCGGGAGTATGAAGAACGCCTCCAGGCGGAGACAGACGAGGGCCAGAGGGCATCTCTCCAAGCTACGATTTCACGCTATCGCTATTCACTTGAGATGTTGCCTGACCTCAAACTTCGATTTCCAAACCAAACCTTTGACGGGAAGCTGGTATTTCATGGCTCGCAGCGGGCAGTGGAATTAGTCGCCTCAGGCAAGGGCCACACTGCCAGCGATTGCTTTCTCGTATTGCCAGCCGAGAAGATTGCCTTTATAGGTGATTTGGGATTCTTTCAATGCCAGCCCTACATGGTTTACTGCGATCCCGATGCCTGGGTGGCCCAGCTAGAAGCGATGGAAGCTTGGGACATTGAAACCTTCGTGCCCGGGCATGGTCCGGTGGGGAGCAAAGTGGACCTGGCATTGCAGAAAGAATACATCCGCACGCTGGATCAGCTGGTTGCCCGTGTGATTGGAGAAGGTGGAACGGTGGAAGATGTGCTGCGCCAGCCGCTTCCCGCGCCGTTTGATGCGTGGTTGCCAGCCGGAAGGGCGCGCTTTGAAGCTAATGTGCGCTCATCCTACAAACGACTTTTCGGTGGATGAGCAGCAATCCAGCCAGCGCAACCGTTTAGTTCACCGTGATGAGGTCTCTGATCTTCTCAAATATCCCTGGTCCAATGCCAGAGACATCTATAATCGCCTCGGTGCTTGAAAAAGCTCCGTGACTCTGCCGGTATTCGATGATGCGCTGTGCCAGCACTGGACCGATGCCCGGCAGGCTCTCCAGCTCGCTTTGAGAGGCCGTGTTGATATTGATCAGGCCTCCCGCTGTCGGGCCGGGGTTTCCCGCGGGGGAGGGAGCGGATATGCCCGGTGACATTGTGGCAGGCCCCTCTTGGCTTTTCAGGGGGACATAGACCAGCATCCCATCCTCCAGGGGAGCGGCTAGGTTGAGGGCTTGCGCATCTGCATCTGGGGTGATGCCCCCCGCAGCCTGTATCGCATCCTGGACGCGGCTGCCTTGCATTAGATTGAAGACGCCCGGTTGAGAAACAGCGCCGCTCACGTGGACGACGAGAGGTGGCGCTGTGGGAGGTGGAGAGAGGCGGACCGCCTCGCCGCGTGGCTGGCTGCTGACCAGCAAGATTAAACCCGAAGCAAGCAAGCCAAGCATTAGCCCCAGGCTGATAGGCCACAAAATACCCCACCAGGACTTCATGGCACTTTTTTACCTTCCCCTACCCAAGTCGCTCCCCCGTGATTGGGGGATGAGAGATATTACTCTTGGACGACCATACTCAGCCCCAGGCGCTGGTTGGCGGAGTCCACATGCAGCACGCGAACCGTAACGCGCTGCCCCTCCTGCAGTAAGTTATTCAGGTTTGCCGGAGGGTTGCCTGAGTTAATTTCGGAGATGTGAATCAGCCCGTCCAGACCTTCTTCAAGGCGGGCAAAGGCGCCAAAGGGTACCAGGCTGGTGATAACCGCCTCGGTAACCTGCCCGGGGAAATAGCGCGTTTCGGCTGTTTCCCACGGGTTCTGGTTTAACCTCTTGATACTGAGAGCCACTCGAGAGCGCTCTGGGTCTACATTGATCACCTGAACCTGCAGTGGCTCCCCATATCGGACAACATCCGCTGGGTGCCGCACGCGCCCCCAAGAAATCTCGGATACGTGAACCAGCCCCTCCACGCCCCCCAGATCTACAAAGACTCCAAAATCAGTGATATTGGTGACTGTGCCCTGCACGCATTGGCCGGATTGCAATTGGTGTAGCAGCGTGTTGCGGCTGCCTGGCTCAGCCAGTGCGGCGCGTTCAGAATAGACCACCCTCCCCCTGGAAGGGTCACACTCGATAATCTTAAGTTCTAAATCCCTGCCGACATACTCGCTTAGGGCCAGTTCCTGCTCTGCGGCGCTTTTTTCTGCAGGCAGCTCGACCAGGTGCGAAACGGGCACAAAGCCTTGCAATCCATCCCCATTGACCAGCAATCCACCCCGGTTATATCCGCTTACTTGCAAGGTGACGATCTTATCTGATTCATACAGCTCTATAGCCATGTCCCAGTCGACTGGAGTTGGATGTTCAGCCGTGTGCGCAGCACTTGCTTTGTCATTTGTCGTGGGCCGGGTTGACCCGGACCTGGGTGATGTTGGTTTATGAGCACCCTCTTCCGCCATGACTGCATCCCACCAAGATTCATCTAGCGGAGGTGGACCCTCGCTCAGTTCGTTAGTAAATTTGTAAGGTTGTTTGTTAACCATTAAGCCCACCTTGTGTAATGATTAGCTTCTGTCGTAGCGACCCCCATCGCCACATTATCTTCATCGACGGCGATTGTTTCCATATCTATAATAGCTTTGGCGACCTCCTCGATTGCTACCCGTTGCTTACGATACAGGTCAGCTTCAGACATGGCGAGGCGTAAAGCTACCTCGCGCACTTTGCGACCTTCCATGAATTTCAATTCTAATATATTATACAAAATCCATTCTGCTGTAAAGCGTCGATCTCCCTCCGGTCTGACTCGGTCAATAGCTTGGCGCAGGATAGCTCGCAAAGCGTTGGTGGGGTTCCCCTCGTGTTCCTCCAGCGCCTGTTGCACCACGCGCAGTTTGATCAATGGACTCTGAGATAGCTTTGGACCTCCCCAATAGTGAGTAAGTGCATCTTTAACCCAACTAGAGAAGGCGCCCTTCTCTTTGGAGAGCTCGGGCTGAGTGAGTAGCTCTCCGAGTGCCCCCCCACCGCCGTAGCGCGTGGCTGCGCGTAGATTTTGGATCAATTCTACCGCAGGTGTCAATGCTTCGACAGAGGTAAATAATTGCTCCTGCGCCCGCCGGTCTTCTAATGCCAGTGCAGCCCGGTTTGCCAGTATCGAGAGCGCTTCCTGCTGCTCTTCATCAATTTCATATCCAGGCTGCTGTTTGGTCCCCATCAAGCCCAATAGTTCATCCTGATCGTCTTGATGGGCATACAGGGGTACCAGCCAGTATCCCCCCCATGAGAACAGATTTGTGTGCAGACCGTTTTGATTGACTTGTTCCAGTAAATTTGCCGATAGATCCTCCTGTTTAAGAATGTGATTGCTGCCGATGGTAACTACCATCTCTAACCCGTTCTGTCCAAGTGCCGCCACGAAAGCATTGGAGGCCTGCAAGCGATCGCACACCGCAGCCAGCACCGATTCCAGGAACTGCCTCAGATCCCCTAAAGTCAGCAGCCGTTCTTCTAGGTTTTGCAGCATCTCGATGTTTTCGCGATCGCCTCCATGAAATAGCCAGCGCTCCCATACAGGTGCTGCGAGAGTGATCAGGTACTCCAGGAGGAGAATCAAGGCTACCATAATGATGGGCACCGCGGTTGTGTAGCTTTGCCCAAAGGACTCCCCAGCCCGCCGGGCGAGCGTGGTGGCAGCCAGCACGGTGGAGGCGGTTACCGGACCCCGCATTAACCACTTGAAAAGGCGTCGCTTGACCACCCGGTCGGGCCAGTTTACCCCAAAGAATGCCACCGCGTATGCCATTAAGACCAGCAACGCAGAGATAGCCAGGTTGCTTAATGTGACAATTATCCAGAAAAGCAGTGTATGTCTGCTAGCCAGGCCAGAACCGAATAACAGGTACGGGAAAGAGCCCAAAGCGGGCGCAAGCGCCCCTACCAGCAGGTAGCCCATACGCCTGCGGCTGGTGCTCGCCAGGGTCCGTCGGTAGGCGCGCGCAAAGTTGATCATCGCAAAAGCGATCGCGATGCCGAAGTAGATGCTGAAGACCCAGGTGAGCCAGGTGCGGTCCAGGTGAGGCGCAGGTTGCTCGCCCTGTACCAGCGAACCGACAAGCAGGTTGAAGGGCAATGTGGCTAAGAAAGCCAGTGAAAGGCCATAGGACAGGCGCACTACCATGCGGCGGCGTCCACGCGATGGACGTCCGGTGGTGGCTAGCAGCCCGTCGGAAAAATGCAGGTAAGTAGCAGGCAGGAAAACGATGCCCACCCACTGGAGCTTGAGCCAAAATACCAGGTCTGCAGGCGAATTGGTGGTGGATGATATGGCATCGCTGGCGAAGACGATGACTACACATGTCAGGATCCAGGCGAATGAGCGCGCCACTCGATCGCGCAAATTAAAAGTCAGCGCGTATAGCAGTAGCGAGAATGCCGTGATGGCAACTCCCGCGGTGAGCAGTTGGTTAAGAGTTACCAGGGTAGAGACAAACAGATCGACCATACCTTGTTAATAGTTTACTACGGTTCAAGATGGCATAGCATACTATCTTAAAGACTTTGCAAAAAATAAACCAATATCATGATTCGCGTAGTAGCGATCGTTGTAGCCACAAAAATCTAGACCTAATTTATGCGCCATCTGGATAGCCGGGTAGTTTTTGGGCTGCATCTCCAAAACGAGCCGCCGGCAGTCATGCGTCTCGCCCCATTCCTGAGCTGCCAGCACCAGAGCGCTGCCGATCCCATGGCGGCGCAGCCGGCGCAACACTCCCAGGTCGGTAGCCCAAGCGGTGACCGGGGCGATGTCCAGCCTCAAACCGATCCAGCCTACCGTCTCTTCATTTAGCGAGGCCACCAATAATCCAGGTCGTTGTGTCCAATCGTGTTCTAACTGGTTAATGGGTCTGGGATATTCTACTCGCACAGAGCGTGGCAGGCGGATCTGGCGGAAGCTGACACCCACCTGTCCTTCTTCAGACTGGATTTCCATCTGCCATACATAATCGCTGGAGTAGTTGTGATCAATTGCGATGATCGCGGGGATATCGGAAGCTATTGCTGGGCGAATTTGGATCTCAGGCATCAATACCACCTTTATTAGGGTTGGGGTGCCGCGGTGTTGATCACCCGCACCCCGATTATACAGGGGGATAGAGAGTTCCCTTGGTTGTCAGTGACCACCAGGCTGAGTTCGTGATCACCCGGGGTGAGCAAGCTGGTGTTCCAAGCTCCGAGCGTATCATCTACTTTGACCTCATTCCCGGCCAGGATGGTCAACCAGTTGCTTTCTTCCACCCGTTTCATCTCCAGCTTAAAGAAACCGAAGTTGGTAATGCTGGCGGTGCCGCTGATAACCACCACCCCGCTAATTTCGGTGCCGCTTGGGGGAGACGTAATCATCACCTGTCCGGGGATGCATCCCTCGGCCAATCCCGCTGGGGTGGAGGCTACCGTGGCGGTTGCCTGGATAGGTGACGTCCCTGCTTCGAGTGTGGTTGGAGGGAGTGTGGAAGTGGTTGTAGCCAGCAAATCCAGTGTAGGGGTTAGCAAGGGGATAGCCTCAGGAAGAGAGGGAGCAACAAAAGATACCAAAAAAAACTCTGTAATCGTAAGCGCCAGCACCACCACCAATATGCTGGCCGATTGGTTTAGGCGCCCCAGAGCACTCTCGCGTTCCAAGCCAAAAGCCGCCTCGCGCAGCTCTTGCCAGGCCAGTATAAATTTACGGATATAGATTAGCCCCCCCAAGCCTAGAATCAGGTAGATCCATATTTCGTAGGCTCGAAAAAAACGGAGCGCTTCTACCATAAAGAAATTCGATACCTGGGCAATCTTGAAGCTAGCGGACGCCGGACTCCAAAGGAAGGGATAAGGTTATACGTTGCGCAGCACCCCCCTGAGAATGGCCAATAATTTCGGAGTGATCACCCGTCCAGATTCCAATACCTCTTCGTGTGTGGTGATTGTACTGCCATCCAGATTAGCCTTATTGCTAATGCCCGAGATACCCAGCACACGCAACCCACCATGCCGGGCAACAGTCACTTCAGGCACAGTAGACATGCCCACTGCGTCAGCCCCGGCTGCACGTAGAAAACGCAAATCGGCGGGTGTCTCGAACGATGGACCAGACAAGCAGGCGTAAACGCCTTCTTGCAATCCGATCTGATTTTCAACCGCCACCTGCCGGGCAATCTTGCCGAGCTGACGGTCATATGCCTGGCTCATATCCGGGAAGCGTGGTCCAAACTCGTCCAGGTTAGGGCCGCGCAGCGGATTGAGACCGGTCATGCCAACCAGGTTTAGATGATCAGTGATCAGCATTAAGTCGCCCGGTTCGAAGCTGGGGTTGACCGCTCCAGCTGCGTTGGTGACAACCAGTATCTCCAGCCCTAGGCGCTGCATGACGCGCACTGGCAGCGTGATCTGCCCCATACTATAGCCTTCATAGTAGTGCGACCGGCCTTGCATGACCATGACTTGCTTGCCTTCTAGTTTTCCGATGACCAATCGTCCCTGGTGACCTTCTACAGTGGATACTGGCCAGTTTGGCAACTCATTGGCAGAGATTTGTGTTCCATTTTCAACAGATTCTGCCAGGATGCCCATGCCCGAGCCAAGGATTAGCCCAACGCGGGGAGATGTGGTGATACGGGAGCGGATGTGGTTGGTGGCCTGATCGATTTGTTCTAGTGTGATGAATTCGCTCATAGATCGTTTCCATTGAATTGGGATATGACCCCACCGCAGTTGACAATTATAACATGCGTATCTCTTCGTGCTTTCCTACCCCGCAGGGCAATCGCTCTAATGTCCCCCCCATTCCTTCACGGGGCGATAGGAGCAAGCCCAAAAATCTCCTATACTAGGGTAAATCAGCGAACGCTCTCTATTAAACCAATACCTCCCTAAACGCCTCTACGGCTTGGGATACGTCCCCATCCCCGATCCAGTAATGTGTCACCAAGCGAAAGCGCCGCGTTCCAACTGCGCCCACGCGCACACCGCGCTCTGCCAGGGCTGCGACGACCTGGGAAGCGTTCATAAGCACTGCATCGGCTAATGAGCAAAAGATCATATTCGTTCTGGGTGTATCGGGGTCCAATACCAGACCATGGATGGTGGCTAGCCCTTCGGCTAACATTCTGGCGCGTTGGTGGTCTTCAGCCAGGCGCTCAACCATGGTCTCTAAAGCGACAATGCCAGCTGCCGCCAGGACACCTGCCTGGCGCATCCCACCGCCCAACTGCTTGCGCATGCGGTGCGCTCGGTTGATGAACTCCGTGGAGCCGCACAACAACGAGCCCACCGGTGCGCACAACCCTTTGCTCAGGCAAAAGGTCACCGAATCGGCTGGCGCAGCCAGGGCGCAGGCATCTACCCCCTGGGCAACAACCGCGTTGAAGAGGCGCGCTCCATCAATGTGCAGGAGCAGGTCGTGTTCATGTGCCAGATCGCCTACACTTCGAGTGTACTCGACACTGAGCGCTGCGCCACCACAACGATTGTGGGAGTTCTCCAGCGTTACCAGGCGCGATATAGGGAAGTGAGCATCGTCGGAGCGGATGGCGAGGCGGATGTCGTCCAGTGCCAGGGTGCCATCAGGCTGGTTTGGAAGCTGGCGGGAATGGATGCCCCCCAGGGCAGAGATGCCGCCGGCCTCGAGCAGGAAACTGTGGGCTTTATCCCCCAGGATGACCTCATCCCCCCGTCCGCAGTGAGCCAGGATAGCAGACAGGTTACCCATCGTCCCAGACGGCAAGAATAGGGCCGCTTCTTTACCCACTCGTTCGGCTGCCATTTCTTGCAGGCGGTTGATGGTAGGGTCTTCACCGTACACATCGTCGCCCAGGTCGGCGCGCGCCATGGCTTCCCACATGGCTGGGGTTGGTTTTGTAACGGTATCTGAGCGCAGGTCGATATAGTTCATAGTTCACTCGATGATCTTAAATCGTCTAATATCTGCACGAGCTCTGTTGGCAGTTGGGCTTCAAATGTGCGCGGGGCGTTTTCTTTGGGCAGGCGGATGGTCAAGCGGGCTGCGTGCAGAAAGTGGCGCGAGATAGGCAGGCTGGGTTTGCGCCGCCCGTAGATCGAGTCACCCACCACCGGGCAGCCCAGGAAGCTCAAATGCAGGCGGATCTGGTGTGTGCGCCCGGTGATCGGGTGCACCTCCAGCAGGGCGTGTTTAGGAAAGCTTTCCAGCGTGTGGTATTCGCTGACGGCGGCTCGTCCCTTATGCGCAGCGACAACTGCCATCTGCCTGCGCTGGGCTGTATCTCGCCCGATAGGCGCCTCGATCCTGCCGCTGGGGGTGGGTGGGTGTCCGTCAACCAGCGCCATATAGCCCTTGACCACCTGCCGCTGGCGGAATTGCTCTTGCAGCCAGCGGTGGGCGGCGTCGTTCTTAGCAAGCAAAATCAGGCCCGAAGTGTCTTTATCCAGGCGATGGACCACGCCCGGACGCCCCTCGCCACCAATACCCGCCATGTCAGGGGCGTGTGCCAGGGCGGCGTGTACCAGGGTGCCTCGGGTATGACCCGCCCCAGGGTGCACCACCATGCCAGCAGGCTTATTCACTACGATCAGGTCTTGGTTTTCGAAAACGATCGCTAGCGGGATAGCCTCCGGCTCCAGGGTGGTGGGTTCCGGGGGTGGGATACTCACCCGAACTACGCTACCTCGATCCACAATCTGCCCGCTCTTGTGTGCCTCCAGCCCATCTACATAAACAAAGCCATCTTTGATTAATCCCTGGATGCGGGCGCGGGACAAGTCCGGCAAGCGGCTCACCAGAAATTTATCCAGGCGCTGGGCTTCTTTTTCCTGATATATGAGGTTGATAAGACGATCACTCACCCTGGATTTCCTCGGGAGATATGGGTGAGGCTGGTTCGACAGGCATTGTGTGCCGTTCTCTATACCACATCCCCAGGATTAAGATCGCTGTCCCGATCGAAATGCTGGAATCGGCCACATTGAAAACCGGGAAAGTGCCAATGGAGATGAAATCAGTCACGTATCCTTGTGTCAGCCTGTCAATCAGATTGCCAAGGGCACCGCTAAGTTGCATGCCCATCGCTAGACGCAGCGTCCAGTCTTGGCGGGGAACCTGGGGGAAATAGTACAGGATGGCCAGGGCGACGACGACAGCCAAAACAGTAAACACACCGCCGAAGCCCTGAAACATGCCAAAAGCTGCCCCGGTATTCTTCCAATGCACAATTCGGGCATAGGGCAGCAGCCAGTGCCACGGCGACCAAATCTCTTCGAAGTCCAGGTTGGAACGCACCAACGCCTTTGTCCATTGGTCTAATGTAATGATTAGCGCGGCCAGGCTCAGTAAGTAACCATAATCTCTCAAATATTTTCTCAAAACAGGCTCCCAAGAATTCAAATTGTCCCCCTCATTTTACCTCAGATGGGTTAACGCGATTCAATGCCCAGGGCAATTGCATATGCCCGGAAGGGCATGCGCAATCCCGCAAAAAGAGTGTTTGGGGTGTTTTGGTGGGGCATGCCCCCACCAAAACACCCCATTTTCTCCCCTCAGTGGTGGGGAATCGCCCAAATACGATTGCCCTAAGGACTTACGCAGTTGAAGGGGGAAGAGCGGGAAAACCAACTTGACCGAAAGCGTGACTGGTTGCCCTTGTGATTGCTTTGCCAACGCAATATTTAGATTTGCCACAGCGATGGCTGATCGCATGATGCGAGGTTAACATATTGAATTGTCAACCCAACCTGAACTGATCTGACAAGATTGCTGTCAAGTACGTATGATACGAACAGGCATACTCTGACCAGGGTTTATCCTGTCATTTCCCGGAGTCTACGCGATACACTGCGTAACACGGCAAAAGATACATCCGGGCGTTCACGCAGAATCCCTTTGAATGTTTCTCCGTCAATTGCCAGCACGCGCACATCTGTTTCAGTGCGAAGAGTTGCTGAACGCGGCGCGGATTCAATGATTGCCATCTCACCAACAAAGTCGCCTTTACTGCGCTGTGCCAAGATTTGATCAGTTCCATCCAATTGATGCAACACCTGCAGGTGACCATCCACGATGACGAACATCACGTTGCCATCCTCTCCCTCATGAAAAATGATTGTGTTTTGCGGAAACCATTCTTCGCGGGCGGTTTCTGCCACAAGTTTCAGATCCTCGGGGGAAAGGTCAGCAAAGATGGGTATCTCGCGTAAAAGCAGAATGCGCTCCAAAACTGAAACGGTTTTCAGGGTATCCATGGGTTTCTCCTCGCCAAAATGGATTAATGCTCCAAGTGCGGCTTCGCGCAAAAGCAAGTCTGGACCGGATTTAAGTTGATGCAGCAGCGGGATAAACTCGCGCAAGCCAAGTTCAGATGTGGAACGCAAAGCCAGCGCGCGAAGCCAGGGGTCCGCGCTCTTCAGCAATACTGCGACAACATCGGATGGGTCAGAAGGCGTCGGTTCTGATTCCAGCAACGAGACAACACTCTTCGCAAGTTGTTTATCGCCAATCGTATCCAACGCCTCGAGGGCGGCTGCGCGGTTTTCTATATTCGCCCCATTCATGCTCTTGCGGACAAGGTCCATCGTGTGCATGTCACCAAACAGACCAACAGTTTTAATCAGACGGCCTTCGCATAAAGAGGCTTGCCTGCGCAGGTAACTGCGCAGGAATTCCGCCGCGCGCCCGTTTAGAGGGATGCTGGCGGACTGATCGCGCAGCGTCCGAGCGCGCGCGAGTTCACGCTTGGCATATCCACGAAGCGGTGCAAGCAACTGGTGATCCCCGCAGGTAAGCGCATCGAGAGCAGAGTCAACACTGGAGTTTTCTGTTTCAAAAATTTCAAGGATGAGTGCGCAGCTTTCATCGCCGCGGCCGCGCAACGATCTTGCTGCAGCCTGTTGAACACTTCCATCGGGGTCGGTAAGATATTTGACAAGCGTTTTGTTGATGGATTCACCTTTCATGACACCAAGGGCAGTTAGCGCGGCGCGGCGGATGGCTGCAGATGAATCTTCAAGCGCGCGAAAAATTGGCCGGGTATCGAAAGAAACATTGGGTAATGGCGCAACATTAGTGACTGTCTCCAAGGCCAAGATACGGACATGGGAATCTTCAGAATTTAGCTCGAGATTTAATCTTGGAATAGCCTCTTCAAAAACCCCAAGTTTAATTAGGGCAATGATCGCATTATTTTGAACTACGAGGGATGAGTCGTTCATCATCAGGGCGGTGATTTTGGATATCAGCTCGGGTGAATTGATCAACTTCAGCTTCGGGAGGACGGTCAATGCTTCTTGTCGGACTTGTTCATCAGTGTCGTCGAGCAGCTGGGCAATCTCTCCAGCAACGGAGTCCGCGTACAACATCCCCAGCGAGGAAACTGCCGCGCCACGCACAGCAGGCACCGGGTCTGAGAGCAAGCGGGTGAGATGTGGGATGACAGAGTCCGATTCCATCCGCCCCAGTAATTCAGCGGCGAGCCGGCGCGTGGTTGCTTTTGAATCCTGCAAAGCAAGTATAGCGACATTCAGTACAGCGGCATCACCTTGAAATCCGGTAAATGCGGCCTCGCCCGCGCTGAAAACTTCGAGACGGCCCGCCTGAAGCGCGTCAATCAAAGCCTGAGCATACGCCTTGCGCATTAACCAAATGAAGATGCCGCACACGAAAGCAAGCAAAGTCCCCATCAAAAAAATCTGTTGGACGGTAAACAGCCGATCAGCAACGATGAGCAGGACGCCTGAAAGAACCACTCCGATCTGCGAAGGCACCCCGTTGTTGAAGGCCAGCACTTGACCCCGCCTTTGCGAAGGGACCACATTGAAAAGCGCATTCCATGCCGTGCCCGCGATGCCAGAGAGAATCACAAGCTGGGCGAAACGCGCGATGGCAGCACCATTGAGATTGTAGAAACCTGCGAAGACGGCGAAGGAAAAAATGTACGTTAGCGGCATGAAAAACACGCCGTTGATGATGCCGAGGCGAGTGTATATGCGGCTGGCGAGGAAAAGCGAAACGAGAAATGTGGAGGCGGTGGTGATGCTGTTAAAGAGACCGAAGAAGCCCGCCACGCTTGCTTCATCTGAAAACGAGGCTGTGACAACTTGGTTGAATGGAAATGCCACCGCGAAAAACAATACCGAAAATAAAATGGATGACCATGCAATGAGCCGCATCAACGGCGAGGCGCGCACGAAGTCGAACCCAGCGCGTAGGTCGTTCCAGAGATTCGATTTCCCTTTGAAGGTTTTTGTTTTCCGGAAGTATGCGCTTGTAATAGTACGAGTGAGATAAAACGCAACACCAAGTAAAACCGCGTATAGGATGAGAAGGTTGTCCGTGCCAAGATGGCGCGCGATGACACCCGTGACTGCGTTGCCGATGACACTGCCGAGAATCCCCATGCTAGTGAATATTGGAAAAAGCCGCTTTGCCTGCCGCGCATCGCAGACTTCGCCCGCCAGATTCCAGACAAAAGTGCCGAGTATCATACTCATGCCGTTGATGGTCAGCCACAAGATTGGATAGAGAAGGGCAGAGGGGAATAGAATTGCAGCTCGTTCGAGAATCAACAAGCCAATGAAAACCGCAATCAACGTTGAATAGAATTTTCCTTTGTCGAATCGTCCGAGAGCAGTGGAGTAAGCGAGTGTGGTGACGAAGGTCAATGCCCCCAGGAAGAGATACATATACGGCAGAAAGTCCACGCCGTAGCGCAGGAGAAACAGCGCAGACGCCGCGTTATCGCCCAAGCCCTGTCCCGCCTGGATGCAGGCGAATAGAACGGCGACCAGAAAGACTAGTCGCCCTTCGTCGGCGCGAATGTTGAGGAGCGAAGCCAGGCGTTTCACTAACTCACCTTGCGCATTACTACGAGATTTTTCCTGCAACTAACTGTGACATCAGTCATCCTTCTACATTCTAAATGGGCGACGTTAGAGAACGCTTTCCGTCCATTAATCCATCAAATCTTTGATCCTTGGCTGGCTCAGGAAAGCGTCGTGCAGCCCGACACCACGCAGGGATTCGGCGATGCGTTCCACAACCAAACGCGCCTCTTCACGATTCGAGGTCGCTTCCTCTTCATTCCCCAGTCCTCCATTGACCTCTGCAAGATCCAAGAGGATGAGCCACACGTACAGGTCCGCTCCCATGCTCTTCGCCCGCGAGTAGGCTTCGGCTAAAGTCCGCTGCGCTTCGTCCAGGCGATTCAATCCGAGCAGGGCAAGTCCCTTCCAACGAAGGACTTCGGGGATATCCACGCGAGTCAGGGGAAAGACTTCATCCAGCAACTCGTTAATGAGGGAGAGCGCATCTTCGTGTCTATGCTGCGCAACTGCGAGTTCGATGTTTGCCAGCGAGAGGAAGATCGTGTAGCGGGCGTAGGGAATAGAAATCGGTTTAAGG
>DATCYX010000432.1:0-2404 GCA_036526235.1 Anaerolineales bacterium
GTTTAGGTCGGTGCCTGGTTTCGGGTGCAAAATATAAATAATGCACTCCAAGCGTTGTGCAATCGCGGTTGAAACGGCAGTTGCAATGATGTTTCGCACCAAATCGAGACTCAGGATGCAAATGGAGAAGCGAGATGAAAATAACCTCGGAAGCTGATGTCGATTTTTATCTAGAGGCGTATGTTGGCTCTGCCGCATTGGGAGCAGCTTTAGAATTAGGATTATTATGGTTACTCGCCGAGAAGCCGTTAAGTGCCGCAGGGATTGCACAGGAGTTGAATATTCCCATAAAACGTTGCCGCTATTGGCTGCAAATATTGAATAACATGGGGCTGATTGATCAAGTCCCCGAAGGATATGTGCCGTCGTCAATTGCTAAGAGCGCCATCTTGAACACTTTCGACCAGGAAATCTGGGCATTGTCAGCCCGCGAAGCGAGGGAGCGGTTCCCATCTATGCTCGACTTAGCCGTGCACATCCGCGAGCCAGGCTCAACCTGGGCATCCCAAGGGCGAACACCACCAGATTACGTGAGCAAGATGGTTGAGGACCCTCAGACAGCGCGTACATTCACTCGCATGCTCTACGAGGTTCATCGAAATCTGGCGAATCAGCTGGCGTTGCATCTGGATATGACCGGGGTTTTCAGATTGATGGATCTGGGGGGTGGTTCAGGTGTAGTGTCTATGGCTTTACTGCGGAAGCACCCAGAACTTACGTCCGTGGTGGTCGATATTGAGAACGTCTGCGTCGTCGGACAGGAGATTGCGCGTGAAAATTCACTCGCCGACCGGATTACCTATTATGCTGCCGATTTCCTTCATGACGAACTGCCAGGCGAGTTCGATATGGTCTTGGTGTGTGATGTTGGCGTCTTTGATGAAGCGCTCTTCCGAAAATTATGGGCTGCCTTAAAACTAGGCGGGCGTTTTGTGATCGTAGAACACTTTGCGCCCGAAGAAAATGTGGCACCTCCGCAGCGCCTGCATTGGGCATTTCGGGATTCGATGGTAGATCCTGATTTTAGTGTGTACACTCTTCACCAGATCAAGGAACAATTGTCGCAGGTAGGGTTCGAGCTTCTCCCAATGGATATCTCCTTGCCCGGTGGACGGATTGTGATTCAAGCCCGCAAGTGATCCGCCTTTTTGATTCACTCGCGCAGATTAATGAGTTAGAACGGAGTAGTGGGTCTGAGCATGACTCTCATCCCCCACTGGTTTCCACGGCGATCATGAGCCTCCGGGTCGCCATTGCCATACAAATTATTCGCCAGTATCTAGCCAGGAAAAGAGAGAGCACATTTTTGATGCTGTACTCGTTTTAAACCAGCGATTTTGTCTCCCTTACCAGCAGTGCAAATGGGTGTCGGGCGGTGGTGAGCACTAAGGTGGGACAAAAAAATCCTAAAGGACCTTAATCTTACAATTACGTAATTTGCAGTTCGCGAAGTTGATTTTTATGTTAATTTTCGCTATACTATAAATGGTGAGGTAACAGCGGCGAATTATCGTAATAATGGTAGTAAAGTTGATTTTTGCCTTTAATTTCGCAGTAACGTTGTTGTAATATTAGCAAGACATTGCGGTTGCTTTACGGGCGGATTTCAACCGAATTCATTGTCTGATAAACACCTTAATTTTCAAGAAGCCGCTGACAGGATGTCAGGGGCTTTTCTTACCAATTGCATACTCCCATTCTCTTGTCAGGACCATTTCTTTAGGAGGGGAACATGAAAAAGATACACCTCATCACTCTTAGTCTGGTAGTGATATTTTCCCTCGTCACGTCATCTGTGCTGGCGCAAGATGCTGAAGTTGCCAACCCGGCGGAGACTGAGCTGGCGGAACATGTCCCTGGGGAGTTGTTGCTCCGTTTCTCTCCCGGGATGGATTCCGCCCAGGTAGCTAGCAAGATGGCAGAAATGGGAGTCACCCACAAACGCGAGATCCCGGCCATAGGCGTTCGCCTGGTCAAGCTGCCTCCAGGTTTATCGGTTGAGCGTGCGGTCGCTCGCTTCAGCCGCCTGCCTGGGGTCGAATTTGCCGAGCCGAACTACATCCTGCATATTGCAGAGACTTCCCAGGCAGAACTCGACCCCACATGGGGACTGACCAAGATTTACGCTTCAGAAGCCTGGGAGGCTTTAGATGATGCTACTGAGCAAAACGAGGTGCTGCTGGCGACCGTTGATACGGGCATCGATTTCAGCCAGAGCGATCTCAGTTCAAGGAAGTGGGCTAACGTCGATGAAATACCTGGCAATGGGATTGATGACGACAAAAACAGCTTTGTGGATGACACCTGGGGCTGGGACTTCGTCAACAATGACAACAATCCCACTGATGACAACATGCACGGCACGGCTGTCTCGGGCGTGATGGCTGCAGCTGGCACTGGTGTG
>DATCYX010000433.1:0-7709 GCA_036526235.1 Anaerolineales bacterium
GGTGGGTCTGCACACCCTGTGGAATGGAGGCTACCTCGCCCTGTTGTACCTGGTGGGTTTGGAGCAATACGCCGAAGTCGGCGCCACCTTGCCCATCTATGGAGAATATGTCGAAATCTCTTTGATTGTTATCCTGCTGGCACTTTCACTTGGGATGTGGTGGCTGTTGCGCAAGCTTGTCCACCAGATCGCCCGCGGGACGGAGGCCGAGCTTACTCCAGAGTTGATCTCTCGCCGGGTGCTGGCCTCGTGGGCTTTCGCCTGCGTTTTGGTGATCGTGCCGCTTGGAGCGGCTTTGGGTAAAGCCTGGGGGCAGATTCGGGCTGTTTTCTTGGGTGGATAATTTACCCGCTTGCATTTCACCCATTTATCCTATACAATGAGACCAGTATGCTGCTCACTGCCGATGCGATGCGCGCTTCCCTGGTCATGTGTGTGTTGGGAATGGCCCTGTTGGCGGCTTTCTTTTTACGCAAGCGCCAATTATCCATTTCTGAATACATTGGTTGGGGATTAGTCATTATCCTTCTGCCGCTCCTGGGGCCGTTTCTGGTCATCCTTCACCGGCCGGGAAAGCGTACGGAATAATTGGCTAAAGATCGCTTTTTACTGATCATCTTGCTCATCATCGTCGCGCTGGCCGCGCTGGCGGTGGTTCTGTTCTTTGTGCGCCAGGGCAGCCAGGACTACGGTTCCGATATTTCACCCCAGGGCGTGGTGCGCAATTACGTGCTCGCCCTGGAGAAGAAGGACTTCGCCCGCGCCTACGGCTATCTGCGCGAAGGCGCAGGTAAGCCAGACTTCGAGCGCTTCCGGCAAGATTTCATCGGGCGAGAATTGGATATCTCCAGCGTGGGTGTCCAGATCGGCGAAACGCAGCCTTCAGGGAAAGATATTCTCGTCTCGGTGGTAGTCATACGCAGCGGGGGTGGTCCTTTTGGAGATGTCTATCGCGAATCGAACTCAGCCCTGCTGGTTCTAGACGAAACTGGGTCCTGGAAGCTTGCCAGCATGCCCTATCCCTATTGGGGTTGGGACTGGTACAACCCCCAACTGCAGAGATCTGTTCCGGCAGTTCCCGGGGACTAATATTTTAACCGTGATTTGCTCCTTACAAAGTCCTCACCCCGTCCCATCCCCCTGCAGCGGGTGAGGGGAAAAAGCCAAATTGGGGTGTGAGCGGGTGCGCTAGCGCTCGCTCACACCCCAATTTGGCATTCAGCCCCCTTCCCTGGGGAAGGGGGAGGGGGGATGGGGAGGTCCTACATGCAAACCGTACGCCGACTATACGTATATGGGGTGGCTCTCATCAGCCTGGAAACCGTGCTGTGGGGATCAATTGGCCTGGCGCGCTCGATCCTGGCAGGTCAAGAGATCGGCGGAGGTGTCAACCGCCTGGCTGGGGCGCTGTCTTTCATCCTGGTAGGTGTGCCGGTTTTCCTATTGCATTGGTGGATGGCGCAGCGCGCCGCTATAAAGGATGTTGAAGAGCGCTCGTCTCGCACACGGGCCGTCTTTCTGTACGGAGCGTTGCTGGCCACCCTGATACCCGTTGCTCAAAACATCCTGGCGCTGGTCAGCCGTTCCCTGGCATTGGCCTTCAGCCTGCCGGCCCGAGATGCCTTACTGGGGGGAAGCCAGTTGCTCAGCGATAACCTGGTCGCCATCCTGCTCAACGGCTTGTTCGCAGCCTACATATACTCCGTAGTGCTCGCCGACTGGAAGGCCAACCCTCAAGGCGATGCCTTCCCGGAAGTGCGCCGCCTTTACCGTTACGTCTGGATGCTGTACGGGTTAGCCCTGGTGGTGTTTGGCATTCAGCAGACCCTTGGATTTGTACTCACAGTCTGGGATGCGGTAGGGACGCGCATTCGCTTCTTGATCGCCAATGGCATTACGCTCCTGCTGGTCGGCGCGCCGTTGTGGGTCTTCGCCTGGCTGCGCATCCAGGCCTCGCTATCTGAACGGTCTGAATCAGGCTCCTTGATGCGCCTGGTCATTTTGTACATCTTGTCATTCATCGGCGTGGGGAGCGTGTTGGGCTCCGGCGGGGTGGCTTTGTACATCGTGCTGCGCTTCATCCTGGGCGAGAGCATGACCTTCACCGGGCTTTTGGGTGAGATGGGCATGCCGCTGTCTGTGGCGCTCTCATTTGGCGGCGTTTGGGCTTATTATGGGCGCCTGCTGGGCAAGGAGATTACCGCCCTCCCAGGCCAGGCCGAGGAAGGCGAGCAAGTCGGGCAGCGCGCCGCCGCGTTGCGCCGCCTGTATAATTACGTGCTGGCGCTGGGTGGTCTGACGACGAGCTTTATCGGCCTGCAATTGCTGCTGGCTTTCCTGCTGGACGTGGCCCTCAGCCAGGTTTCGATCTGGGGCAGTGGCCTGCGGAACAGCCTGGCCTCCGCCCTGTCCTCCTTGCTGGTGGGCGTGCCCCTGTGGGTGATTACCTGGCGCCTCCTGACCCGCGAAGCCGCCCTGGAAGGCGAGGCAGGCGATCACGCCCGCCGCTCTCTGTTGCGCAAGGCCTATTTGTATTTCGTCCTCTTCGCCGCTGTAATGGGGGTGATGTTCAGCGCCGGGGCGTTGCTCTTCCCCTTGCTGCGCGCCTTGCTCGGTGATCCTCCACCGAACCTGCTCTCCGAGTCGCTGCAGCTGCTCAAAGTGCTCATCTTATTCGCCCTGCTGCTGGTCTACCACTGGTCTGTCCTGCAAAGCGACCAGCGCCTGGCGGAGCGCTCTCTGGCACGCCGCCATGCCCAGTTCCCGGTGCTGGTGCTGACAGCCGAGGACGACGAATTTGCCAGCCTGGTTGTAGAAGCGCTGGAACGGGAGGCAGCCCAAATGCCCGTGGCGATGCACCCCTACCAGCAAGGCGCGCCGGACGAGACCCTCTCCGCCGCCAAGGCCGTCATCCTGCCCGCTGAACTGGCGGCGCGCCCTTCCGAGGCGTTGCGCTTGTGGCTGCAAGGCTACGCAGGTGCCCGCCTGGTGGTGCCCACGCCATCCCAGAACTGGCATTGGGTCTTCGGCAGCGGCAGGCCGCTCCCGGCCCTGGCTCGCCAGACCGCTCGCATCGTGCGCCACCTGGCAGAAGGCCAGGACCTGCCCTCCCCGCGCGAGAGCTCAGTCTGGACGGTGTTGGGCTACATCATGGCTGGGCTGCTCGCCCTGTTCCTGTTGATAAACCTGGTGAGCCTGGTGATGTCTTTAAGCGGCGGGATGTTCGATTAATCGTCTGCACCACCGATCTCGTCACAGGTCATTGCGAGGCAGCCCTAAAGGCGACCGAAGCAGTCCCCTCCCACCACCTATAAGAGATTGCTTCACCTGCCGAAATACGGCAGGTTCGCAATGACCCCTGCATTGTGTCATCACCAAGAATCAGAACCCACCTGAACCGTCATCGCGAGCGACCGTAGGGAGCGAAGCGATCTCCTCCCTCTACACGTTGCACACTACAACTGAACGTACTCGCTCTCTTTTTCCCCCATCAGCCCCACCACGAAGTGATACAGCGCGAACAGCTCCAGGGCGAAGGGCAGGTAGCCCCCGTAACCCAGCAAGGGCATCTCGAAGACCTTGCAGCACCCGCCCCAGGGCACGGTGTAAATCCACTTTGGATACGAAAAATAATTCCACATCTCCCAGAAAAAAGCCGTGAGCAGGGCACCCAGCCAGAGCGTCAGCACCGGGCGCCAGTCGCCCTTTTGTGTCCAGAGACCCAGGTGGCGGTTGCCCAGCCACACGTTGAGCGGCTCCATAATGCAGTAAACCGATATCCAGACAAAGGGAAAGAAGAGGCGCGGCCAGACCCACATCAAGGCAAACATGACCAGCCCGGCAGCGAAGAATAAACCCGTCGTGCGCCGGTCGGCGCGGATAACTGGCCCACGCCCCAGGCGCTTCAGGAAGCCAAAACTGGCGACCAGCTCGGCGCTGCCGAAAACCGCCGGGATCACCGTGGTGAAACTGAGCGTAGCCCAAGCCCAGAACGCGAAGGGGCTGAAAAGCTCGCCCCCCAGGTAATGCCAGTTTTGCAGGCGCCAGTTGACCACCTCAAAAAACCACCACGCCGGAGCGGAGAGCAGGAACAAACCGACATACTTGCGCCAGTCGCGTTTCAAAAGAGAAGTGCCCTTGCGCAAATACACCAGGGCGTCCACCGTCAGGCAATAACCCAGCCAAAGGGGGAAGAACATCCAGTGCGTACGCGGCCCCTCCAGTTTCCAGTTCAGCGCCCAGAAGATTGCCACCAACACCAACCCCAGCCATCCGTGGATGGCGAGATTTCGCTCTCGCAGCCGCGCCCGCATAAACCCTATTAGCGCATTTTCTCCCCTCTCCCGTTTGCGGGGGAGGGGCTGGGATTGAGGGTCATAGCTCATACAACTCCACCAGCACGCCGTGTGTGCTCTCTGGATGCACAAAAGCGATTTTCTTGCCACCGCTGCCGATCAAGGGCGTCTCGTTGATCAAACGCACCCCTTTCTCCTTCATCTGCGCCAGGGCGGCCTCGATATCTTCTACCTCAAAGCAAATATGGTGCATGCCTGGGCCGCGTTTCTGCAGGTAGCGCGCCACCCCCGAATCGTCCGTGGTGGGCTTGACCAGCTCCACTTCGCTTCCCCCAGTGGGCAGGAATGCGACGATGGATTTTTGCTCGGCTACGTCTTCAACATGGTCAAGCTCCAGCCCCAGGGTATCGCGCCAAAAGCCCAGGGCGGCTTCGATATCTTCAACGACGATGGCGATATGGTCAATGCGTTTAATCTTGGGCATGTTCTCTCCCGATGAAAGCTGCGGCGGTAATTAAGTGGTGACTTTCAAACTTCAAGCGACCCCCTAATTATAACCAGGCGGGAGGATGGTACTCGCCCCACAAGCGGCGCAACAGTCTGCAAATCTCACCCAGGGTCAGATCATTTTCAACGCACTCGATGAACAGCGGCATCAGATTCTGGCTGCTTTTGGCGGCGTCCTCCAGATGGCTGAGTAGCTCACTGGTGCGTGCAGCGTCTCTCCGGCTGCGAAGGGCAGCCAGGCGGGCGCGTTGCGCCTCTTCGATGGCTGGGTCCACTTTCAGGCGCTCCAACTCCAGGTGTTCTTCTACCTGGAAGGCATTGACACCCACAACGACCTCGTCACCCGCTTCCACTGCCTGCTGATAGCGGTAGGCTGACTCCTGTATCTCGGTCTGCATGTAACCCTTCTCAATAGCAGCCAGCGCACCGCCCATCTCATCGATCTCACGGATATATTTGCTGGCGCGCTGCTCGATCTCATCCGTCAGCTGCTCGACCAGGTACGAGCCCGCCAGCGGGTCGACGCTGTCCGCCACGCCCGATTCATGGGCAATAATCTGCTGCGTGCGCAAAGCCACGCGCACGGCGCGTTCGGTTGGCAGCCACAAGGCCTCGTCCATGCTGTTGGTGTGCAGCGACTGGGTGCCGCCCAACACCGCCGCCAGCGCCTGCAAGGTGACGCGCACCACGTTGTTCTCGGGCTGCTGGGCAGTGAGCGTGGAGCCGCCAGTCTGGGTGTGGAAGCGCAGCATCTCCGAGGATGGCTTCTTGGCGCCAAAGCGCTCGCGCATGATGCGCGCCCACATGCGGCGGGCGGCGCGGAACTTGGCAACCTCTTCCAGGAAGTTGTTGTGAGCATTGAAGAAAAACGAGAGTTGCCCGGCAAAGCCGTCTACATCTAATCCAGCTTCCACGGCCGCCTGCACGTAAGCGATGCCATTTGCCAGGGTAAAAGCCACCTCCTGCACCGCCGTGGAGCCGGCCTCGCGGATGTGGTAACCGGAGATGCTGATGGTGTTCCACAGGGGCACATCCACCTGGCAATAGCGGAACACATCCGTGATCAAGCGCAGGGATGGCTGTGGCGGGAAGATATAGGTGCCGCGGGCAATATACTCTTTGAAGATGTCATTCTGGATGGTGCCGCGTAGCTGGCGCGGCTCTACCCCCTGGCGCTTGGCCACAGCGATGTACATCGCCAGCAAGATCGACGCCGGGGCGTTGATCGTCATCGACGTAGAGACCTTGTCCAGGGGGATTTTGCTAAACAGGGTCTCCATGTCATCCAGGGACGATATGGACACGCCCACCTTGCCCACCTCGCCGCGCGCGATAGGGTCATCGGCGTCGTAGCCGATCTGTGTGGGCAGGTCAAAGGCCACTGAGAGGCCGGTCTGTCCCTGGTCAAGCAGGTAACGGTAGCGCCGGTTTGACTCTTCTGCAGTGGCGTAACCGGCGTACTGGCGCATTGTCCACAAGCGTCCGCGGTACATAGTGGGCTGCACGCCGCGCGTGAAAGGGTGCTCGCCGGGGAAGCCAAGCTTTTTGGACTAATCAGGGTCTGGGTCTGGCGGGGTCAGTACACGGGGCACAGGGATACCGGAAGGGGTGTGGAACTCCTCCTTGCGCTCCGCTGTGCGCTTGAGTGCGGGCTTGAGGGTTTTCTCTTCCCAGCGTGCTTGTTCGGATTCCAGGGACATGACGACCTCAGGGATAAATGGATTGTAATCAGAGATCAGCCTTCAGCATTTGGTCGGCTAGAGAAGTATACCCTAAGAGGATAAGATTAGAGAACACTGCACTTGCCAGCTAAATAAATTTCGTCTGCCAGCGGGCGCAAAGGATGTACAATAGAAAACGTCCCGCAGGTTTCCCTAAAACAAACCTGTGTGAGCACGAACCTGCGGGACGTTCATAACCAAGCTATCTGAAGGTCAATTAATAGGAGACCGCTATGCGCAACCCCAAAACCAGCTCCTTGACTCACCTCAACAAGCTGTCAGAGGAGATCGGCTCCCGCGCCATCGGCACGCCAGGCAACCAGGCTGCCGCCGGCTATATCCAAGACGTGTTCGCCGCCTGCGACCTGGATGTGGAGGTGCAGGACTATGCCTGCCCCGCCTGGGAAGACCTGGGTGCCAGCCTGACCCTGAATGGGGAGCCGCTGGATGTTGCCGCCAACGCCTTCTCGCCTGACTGCGATGTTACCGCCCCGCTTGTGCCTGCCTGTACCATAGCTGAGCTGGAAGCCGCTGACCTGAATGGTCGCATCGGCTTGCTGTACGGTGACCTGACCACCGCTCCCCTGGCATGCAAATCCTGGTTTCTAAAAACTGAACGTGATGACCAGATCATCCGCTTGCTGGAAGAAAAGGAACCGGCAGCCTTGATTACCGTCCAGACCAAAGCCGGCTTGTTGGAGCGCTTGATTGAAGACTGGGAGTTCCTTATCCCTTCTGCGACAGTGCCCGCTATGATCGGCCTGGCATTGCTGCGCCAATCAGGCTCCCGTGTGCATCTGCGCATTAACAGCCGGCAGGCGCCCGGCTCCACCGCCAACCTGGTGGGTCGCAAATCAGGTAATAACCCAGAAAAAATCGTGCTGTGCGCCCATTACGACACCAAGTTCGATACACCAGGTGCCAGCGATAACGGTGGTGGGGCAGCGGTTTTGCTGGCGCTGGCGGAGCGTTTCCGCCACGAAAAGATGCATTACGGGCTGGAGTTCGTCGCCTTCACCGGCGAGGAATACCTGCCAATTGGCGACGACGAATACCTGCGCCGCAGCGGCGACGGGTTGGGCCAGATCGTGGCAGCGGTCAACTTCGACGGGGTGGGGTCGCTGCTGGGGCCCAATACCATCACCTTGATCGCCGCCTCCCAGCCATTTCAGGAACATCTCAACCG
>DATCYX010000434.1:0-2707 GCA_036526235.1 Anaerolineales bacterium
GATCCATCCCCGATTGCAATGGGATGAGTGGTTCGCCAAACGATTGAGTGCCGCGCTTACGGCAGTCCCAGAATCGGATTGGGATACGTTATCTGAATTGGATATCTGGTCACTGCGTATGGATTTAGCATACATCTTATGGGTGCTCCGCTTTCCAGCCTCAGTAGTCAGAGAAATCACAGCCCGTTTGAAGTTCTCCGCAGTGCTTTCTCGCACAATATTAGCGGCTCATCAGGTATGGAAAGACCTGCCGGGTTTAGCCGGCGCGACCCCAAGAACTGTGGTTGAACGATTGGATGGTGTGCCTCTTCTGGCACTCTACGCTGTCCATTTGGCAAGTGACCAGGAGGATTTACGCCAATTAATTCTCAATTATGTTGTGCGCTGGAAAGAGGTCAAGCCAACCATAACTGGCCACGATTTACGGGCACGCGGTTTGCCACCTAGTCCGCATTACAAGCTAATACTCAAAAATCTGCGTGATGCATGGCTAGATGGGAGCGTGAAAACTGAAGAGCAAGAGGCAAAATTGCTGGAAGAGCTGATCGGTAATAGAAAAGATTAGCTCGTTGGGGTATTTTAAACAATGGAAGAGGCGGGCAAATACCCCCTCGCTTTGTTTCTAAGGTAATTCCTTATCGATATGATAGATTATCTCGCCAGGCTTATCATCCGCCAAGCTACTCAATCTGACCTGCCTGCCCTGGAATGGAATGGAGAATATACTCACTTTCGCCTGCTATACCGGGATATCTTCCAGAGTTCCCAGCACGGGGAAGCCATATTGTGGGTGGCTGAATTGCCAGAAACAGGCATTATTGGTCAGCTTTTCGTCCAGCTTATCAGTTCTCGCAAAGAGCTTGCCGATGGATTTCAGCGCGCATATATCTATGGATTTCGAATGAAGTCCGAATATCGTGGCTATGGGCTGGGTACCTATATGCTTAAATATGTAGAGATTGATCTGGTGAATCGTGGCTTCCAAATCGCTGTGCTCAATGTGGCTCGAGAAAATGAGGATGCTCGTCTACTATATGAGCGTCAGGGGTATCAGGTTGTTGCAGCCGAGCCAGGGCAATGGTCTTATCTCGACGAGAATGGAAACCGGCGCTGGGTAAATGAGCCTGCCTGGCGGATGGAAAAAATACTCGATTCGAATTAAAATCCTATAAGAAGGGTTGACTTAACCTTGTCTGCCTCACGAATTCGTGCTAAAATATTGCCAGGGCAGGCAAGCGACGTTGATATGAACTGGTGAAAAGTGGGCAACCCCCACTTTTCTGCATATAATAAAGAGTTGCTGCCTAAAGGATCAAGCACAGGAGATAAGGTAAGTTATGAAGAACGAGTTTGTCCTGGCTTTCAACGAAGTGTTGGAAGAAAAACAGCTTCCCAGAGATGTTATCCTGGAAGCGCTACAGGCTGCGATGGTATCGGCTTATCGGCGGGCGGTTAACGCTTCCAACGCACAGCAAATTGAAGCCACCGTGGATTTGGAAACTGGCAAGGTCTCTATTTTCGCTGAAAAAGAGGTCGTAGATGTTGTCCAAGATGAGCGCACCGAGGTTGCATTGGAAGACGCGCGTCGGGTAGACCCCGAGGCGGAATTCGGTGGGATGGTGATCGTCGATTCGACCCCAGACAATTTTGGAAGGGTAGCTGCGCAGACGGCTCGCCAGGTGATCCAACAACGCATACGTGAGGCTGAACGTGATGCCCAGATGCAGTTTTTTGGCAAACAGCTCGGAGAGATCGTCAGCGGAGTAGTGCAGTCAGTCAATTCCCAGGCCATCACGATTGGTTTGGATATGAAGGCCGAAGGGATTATGCCGCGCAACCAGCAAATACCTGGAGAGCGGTTCCGGGTGCATGACCGGGTGAGGGCATTGCTGATGGAGGTTAAACCCACCTCGCGCGGCCCTCAGATCATCCTTTCCCGCGCTCATCGCAATTATTTACGCCGTCTTTTGGAGAACGAAGTCCCTGAAATCTATCAAGGACTAGTCGAAATTCGCTCCATTGCTCGCGAGCCAGGGCAACGATCAAAAGTTGCTGTATCGGCTTTGCAGCCAGGTGTTGATCCGGTTGGGGCCTGTGTTGGCATGCGAGGTGTGCGTATTCAGGCCATCGTCCGGGAATTGAATGATGAGAAGATCGATGTTATCGAGTGGAGTTCAGATCCTACAATTTATATCGCCAAGGCGCTCAGCCCAGCGCGCGTAAATGGTGTATATCTGAATGAACTTGCCAAAGGGGCAAAGACAGCTACAGTTGTAGTCCCTGAGGACCAGCTTAGTTTAGCAATCGGGCGGGATGGTCAGAATGCTCGGCTAGCAGCCAAGCTGACTTCCTGGCGTATCGATATTAAGAGCCTGCCGGAGGCGGCCACGGATGCATTGGCTAAACTGCAACGCGATCCAGAATACGCATTCATGTTGGAGCAAGAAGGGGAAGTGTTCCCTCAGGTTGAATTGATCCTTGCGAAGAAGTCTGAAGGACGCCCAGTTACTCCTGAAGAGTACACAGTGCTCAACCAGTTTGTTGATCGGGTAGAACACGGCCTGCTACTCAAGCGAGAGAAGGAACTGAAGGCTGAGCAAGAGCGACTGCGCGTAGCTGAAGCCAATGTGCCCAGTGCTGCATATGATATACCGCTAGAAGACTTGGGTATTTCATTGCGCTTTTCTACAATCCTGGCTGGTGCGGG
>DATCYX010000435.1:0-7386 GCA_036526235.1 Anaerolineales bacterium
AGTGTTCAATGCGCCTTTGGCGCCCTTCAGGCGGCCTTGACGTACAGACTTGATCAGCGCTTGCGCGCCGCGCGCATAGCCACTTAATGCAGTCTCAGCCTGCTCGATGACATCCATTTGAGCCTTCAACCGAGCTAATTCAGCAGAGAGAACGGCGCCTTCTTCCTGTAGCGCTTTCAAGGATGCCTCTGCGTTTGTGCGGCGCTGGCGTTGATCCTGGAGCGCTTTTTCTGCCTCTGCACGGTCAAACTCTGTACGGCTATACGCAGTCTGGCTTTCGCTTGCACGTTTTTGTGCCAGCGATATTTCATTATTCGCAGCTTCTAATGCGGTCTCAGCTTCTGAAAGCTCGCCAGATTGGCGTTCGGCCAGCGCCCGCCTCTCGGTTAGACGCGCTTGAAGCTCCCCCTGGCTGCGGTTGAGGGCGGCTAATGCCTGCCGAGATGCAAGCACTACGCCTTCAGCGTTTGCCCGCTCTTTTTGATGCTTTTGCAACATTGAGAAGGCTTCTTCCGCCTGAGCACGTGCTTCAGACAACTCTGTGTTCAGCCGTTCCACATCTTTCTCGGCGGCGAGGAATCGCTCACGGTCAAGCCCTAATTCCTCTTGCAAACGCACCAGTTCAACCTGTGCATTCTGGCGTTGCTCAAGCCAAGATCGCAAGCGCTCTTCGACAACCGCGGTCTGAGTGCTCAACTCCTCCCGGCGAGTATGCAATAGTGCTATCTGGCGATGCCAGTCGTTTAGGCGGGCGCGCACGCCCTGAAGTTGAGCTCTTTTGGATGCGATTTGCTCATCCAGCTCCTGGTATGATTTGCGTGCTTGCTCAAGTTTACTTTCTCGCTGGCGAGCCAGATCTCGCGCTTCGCGCAGCTCCCCTTGTGCCAGGTGCCAGTGATAGCCATACCACTCTCGCAGCATCACTTGAAGATCAGCTCGAATTTGCTCAAATTCACGCGCTCGCTTTGCCTGTCGCTCCAGGCTGCGCAGTCGAGGGGATAGTTCCGCCAGAATATCCTGAACGCGCTCCAGATTTCTCCGAGTAGTTTCCAGACGCCTTTGAGCTTCCTCGCGGCGAGCGCGGTAGAGGCCAATTCCTGCCGCTTCTTCAAATAAGCGGCGTCTTTCTTCGGCCTTGAGCGATAGCGCTGCATCCACCACACCTTGCCCGATGATGGTGTAAGTGCGTTCCGCTAAACCCGACTGACCTAATAACTCGTTCACATTCTTCAAGCGGACACGCTGCCCATTAACTAAATATTCATTTTGACCATCGCGGTAGGCACGACGCGTGATTGAGACCTCGCTGAAGTCTATTGGAAGCCAGCCATCGCTATTGTCAAAGACGACCGTCACCGAGGCCATACCGGCACGAGGGCGGGATTCTGATCCAGAAAAGATCATATCAGCAGTCTTCTTGCCACGCAGCAAGCTGTAAGACTGTTCCCCCAACACCCATCGCAGGCTATCTGCGACATTGGATTTTCCAGACCCATTTGGGCCTACGATAGCGGTGATCAGACCGGCAAACTCAAAAACTGTCTGGCTAGCAAAGGTTTTATAACCTTGCAGCTCGAGGGATTTCAGACGCATCAGGAGTGCTGTTTTATCTTCAGTCATCATTCCGAATTATTCCAAGATTGGTAAGCGCTTCGCGAGCAGCGGATTTCGCAGCGGCTTGTTTGCTATGACCCAAACCGCGCCCCTGAATTTCGCCATTAAAAATGACCTCCACTTCGAAAATTTTAGCATGATCCGGTCCATTGGCGGTAACGGTGCGATAGGTGGGGTGATCATACCCTTGAGCTTGAATCCACTCTTGAAGTAAGCTCTTAGGGTCTTGCTCTTCGAGGGAGACAAGGATCCTTTCAGCGGCGGGTATCAGCATGGGTTCCACAAATTGTTGAACAAGGGGAAGACCATCGCTCAGATATAGTGCCCCAATCAGCGCCTCAAACGTACCGCACAGTAATGCAATTCGTTCACGGCCTCCGCCATCATCTTCACCGCGTCCCAGGCGCATCGCCCTACCCAAATCAATTTCGCGGGCAAATTCAGCTAATTGTTCAGTGCGCACCAATCCCGAACGCAATCGTGTTAAATCGCCTTCCTTTAACTCAGGGTAATGATCATATAGCCAGGCGCCTACTAAAAAATCGAGGACCGCATCGCCTAAAAATTCTAGGCGCTCATTGTCCTCCAGTACATCGTTATGTTCGTTGGCAAATGAGCGGTGCGTGAGCGCACGCGCAATCAAACCGAAATCGGTGATTGACAACCCCAAACGTTGGATTAAATCCTGGGGGGATTCACCCCGTAGGGATCCCTGAGCAGTTTCCATGTATAACCTCCCGGAACTCAGGGAGCGTCAGACGCCCCACGCCGGGTCGAGCGTCTGGCGTTCCATTAGTTCCTTCTTTCTACCTATTGCAGATTTTTGACGCGTGGCAGGTTGAACCTAATAATTGTACTTCCAACCAACCACATCTCACATAAAGACCCTCTCATCGATACTTTTTGATCACCAACACTGCGTTGTGACCGCCAAAACCAAAGGCATTACTTATAGCTACATTAACAGTCATCTCCCGAGCTTGGTTAGGAACATAATCCAGATCGCATTCGGGATCAGGAGTTTGATAATGGATCGTTGGAGGGATGACATTGTTGCGCACAGCTTGTACACAAAACGTGGCTTCCAGCGCGCCAGTAGCACCCATCATGTGTCCGGTCATTGATTTCGTTGACGAAACAGGGATATTATACGCCAATTTACCAAACGCGGACTTAATCGCGCGGGTCTCAGAGATATCATTTAATGGTGTTGCAGTACCGTGGGCATTGATGTAATCCACATCTTCGGGATTTACTCCACTTGCATTCAAGGCAAGCTTCATCGCCAGTGCACCACCTGCGCCATCCTCTGCTGGAGCGGTGATATGAAAGGCGTCGGCTGTAGCCGCATAACCTGCCAACTCAGCCAATATCTCCGCTCCTCGAGCGCGGGCATGAGCCTCGGATTCCAATACCAGGACAGCCGCACCCTCACCCATCACTAGACCATCACGGTTTTTATCAAAGGGTTGTGGTGTCATAGAAAAGTCGTCATTTCGGCGTGACATGGCACCTAAACGGTCAAATGCCCCTATTCCGATGGGCGTGATAGTGGACTCGCAGGCGCCCGTTAGTGCAACATCAATCATGCCAGAACGCAGCATCATCCATGCAGTACCGATCCCATCTGCACCAGAGGCGCAGGCAGAAGCTACAGAGAACGACGGACCAGTCATACCGTATTCAATCGCCATCATGCCTGCCGCGCCATTTGACATCAACATCGGTATAACAAACGGGCTCAGGCGGCGGGGGCCATCCTCTTTTAATGTAAATATCGAATCCTGAAGAGTTTTCAAGCCGCCGATCGCCGAGGATATGATCAACCCGATGCGCTCAGGTTTTTCCGCCTTAACGTCCAGCCCAGATTGGCGCATTGCTTCCTGAGCAGCTACGGCAGCCAATTGTGTGAAGCGATCGCGACGACGCGCTTCACGTGCCTCCATATAATCCTCAGGACGAAAGTCTTTGACCTCGCATGCGATCTTGACCAAATAATCGCTGGTATCAAATTGGGTGATCGGTCCGACACCCGAGACGCCATGGATAGCGTTATCCCATGACTCATTCGCCGAATGACCCAACGGGCTGATTGCTCCCATCCCCGTGACGACAATGCGCTCTGCCATTATGATGTCTCCTTAGTTTGCTGCTGTTCCTATCCACTTAAATCCTGATCCGGTCAAAAGTACAACCACGGGGTCAGGCATTCGACCTGCCAATTGTTCCAACGCGCTCCAAATTACCGCTGAGGTGGGCTCCACATAAAAACCTAAATGAGCCAATGCCTCCCTACCGGGCAGTATATCCTCCTCATCCACAGCGAGAAAAATTCCTTGGTTAGCAGTCATGGCGCGAAGCACAGAATCGCCACGTAATGGAGGAAAGACACGAATGCCCTCCGCCAGGGTCTGACCTTCAACAGACCAGCCCAAACCAGTCGATCCATAATTATACAAAGCCCACAGGGGAGCGCAAGCGCGTGCCTGCACACCTATCAAAACTGGCATTTTGCTGATTGTCCCTGCCTCTTGCAAGGCTTGGAATCCACGCGCTACACCCAGAAGCAAGCCGCCTTGCCCCACCGGGGTAATCAAGGTGCCAGGCGCTCCATTTAGTTGCTCCACTATCTCATAGGCGATTGTGGCATAGCCAGGCAGATTGAATGGCAAGTAGGCGTGACTGGCGTAAACAGCACCTTGATCTGCCACTCGACGAACAGCCTCTGCTGCATTAGATCGCGGCCCCATGATACGTACCACCTCAGCACCGTAGGCTTCTATTTGCCGGCGTTTTGGACCTGATGCAGAATCTGGGATATAAACTTGAGCTTTTAAACCAGCACGGGCAGCATAAGCAGCGAACGATGCTCCTGCGTTCCCAGAAGAATCCTCAACTGCCGATTCTACTCCTCGAGAGCGAATGAAGCTAACCAATGGAACACTACCACGGTCTTTGAATGATCCAGATGGATTTAGGTATTCACATTTAAAGGCCACTTTTTTACCAAAAGCTTGCGCCCAAAGCAATGGCGTGTTTCCTTCTCCCAGAGAAATTGTGGGCGCGCCATCGGGAAGCCCAAATGTATGCCGGTATCGCCAAATCCCCGGTTGCCCTGAATCCACCTGAGAAGGGTCAAATGACCATAATGCTTCGAAGTCAAACAAACCACCGCAGCGCGGGCAACGATAGGGTATATCTGTATCCGGATATTGAAGATGACAATTTATGCAATGGATCGCATTCATCCGCTGTCTATTACCCCTGCGAATCCCAGGTATCGTCTCGCTCTGGAGTATACTCACCTTCCACCCAGACCTCCCCAGCAGGCCCTACTTCTTTTTTCCATACCGGGACGATCTCTTTAAGGCGATCAATTCCATACCGAGCTGCCTCAAATACGCCAGTATCACGATGTGCCGCGGTACAAGCGATCATCACTGTAGGTGTGCCAGGTAGTAATCGCCCAATGCGCTGGATAATGGCGATGCCTTCCACATCTGGCCAGCGAGAGCGGATTTCCTCGGCAACCTGGCGCATTTTGGCCTCCGCCATCGGTTTGTAGGCTTCATATTCCAGAAAAATCGTGTCGTGAGGGTCGAGTCGACGGGTAACTGCGCGCACCATGCCCGTGAAAATACAGGCGGCTCCGGTAGTGGGCAAGGTGATCTGAGCAATCACATTGTCCAGGTCCAGCTGGTCTTCCGTAATGGCGTAAATCGTCGGAAGCTCAACCCCTCCGCTAACGGGTGGGAAAAAGGCTACCTCCGCCTCTGGGGGAATAAGGTCATCTTTAAAAGCAAACTCCCGATTAATCGAAGCCAATGCAGTCTGCAAAACAGGCTCCAGCGCAGGTATCTGTCGGCCTAGCAAGCTTTTCAGGTCTTGAATGCTCGTATTTTCTTTCACTTCGATAAATATGTGCTGCAAGCCAGCCCGTTGCCTCAACGTCGCGAAAAACAGCACTTTGATTCTATTCATCTTGGACTACATCTCCGCTCTGACCCCCATGTTTCTCAATAAGGCGAATATTTTGGATGCGCATGGTTTTCTCGGCAGATTTCGCCATGTCGTAGAGTGTTAAGGCAGCGACGGATACAGCAGTCAGTGCTTCCATCTCTACGCCGGTTTTTCCCACCGTGCGAACTGTAGCTTTGATTCGCACACCCGGCAACTCATCATCCATCTCGAATTCCACAAGGATTTGATTTAACAAGAGCGGATGACAGAGGGGAATCAGTTCTGAGGTGCGTTTTGCCGCCATCACCCCAGCAACCTGCGCCACGGAGAGCGCATCGCCTTTCTTGAGAGCACCGCCGCGGATAAGCGCCAGCGTCTCAGCCCGCATATGTACCTCACCACGGGCTACGGCAATACGTTCGGTATCAGGTTTATGGCCCACATCCACCATGCGAGCACGACCTGTCTCGTCAATATGAGAGAGCGAAGAATTCATGGCGGAATTATATCGTATTCTAGAAATCTACACTTTTGAAACATCTTTGGAAAATTTCAAGCTATAATTCAGCCCATGAGCAATGTTTTTACTAAGTGGAAGGAAGGGCTATCCAAGACCAGCAAAGCCACGTTTGGTCAGATTGCCTCACTGCTAGGCGCGAGCGAGATTACAGACCAAACCTTTGAGGAATTGGAAGCTCTGATGATCCAGGCCGACCTGGGAGTGGATACCAGCGAAGAAATCCTGGCTGCTCTGTGGGAACGCGAGCGCCGAGAGGGGATGACCAAATCTGACCAGCTCCGAGAAGCCTTTAGAGAGGAGCTCCGTAAGCGGCTATCCGCACCTCCCTCAATCCAGTACCCTGCCCAGCCGATGGTGATCTTAATTGTAGGGGTTAATGGTTCGGGAAAGACTACGACCATTGCCAAACTGGGCAAACGCTTTACTGACCAGGGCAAGCGGGTTGTCTTGGGAGCGGCAGATACATTTCGAGCCGCCGCGGTGGATCAGCTACAGATTTGGGCTGAGCGCCTGAATCTCCCCATTATCACTGGCCAATTGGGTGGTGATGCCGGTGCTGTGGCATACGACGCTGTACAGGCAGCTATCGCTCGCAAAGCGGATATTGTGCTTATCGACACTGCGGGTCGGCTGCATACGCGCTTCAATTTGATGGAAGAATTGAAGAAGGTACATCGCGTGGTTGGTAAAGCCATGCCCGGCGCACCTCATGCTGTCTGGCTGGTGATGGACGCCACCACAGGTCAAAATGCCCTCCAACAAGCGCGCGCCTTCAAAGACGTGGTCCAGGTGACTGGTATCTTGCTAGCTAAGCTCGATTCTTCGGCGCGAGGTGGCATGGCTTTTGCGATTCAGCGCGAGCTCGGGCTGCCAATACTATTTGCCGGTCTGGGGGAGAAACCCACCGATCTGGAACCATTCGACCCAGATGCATTTATAGCAGGTATCTTAGCAGAATGATCTCGACTTACTTTCAACCGACACAGGCATAACAAAGCACAAATTCTTATCGTCTAAATAAAGTTTTGAATGTATGCGGGAAATCGTTCTGCGCATCAGCAACTTGGTCGGATACATCTCTTTCCTGCCAAGTATTTTTATTGATCTCCGGAAAAAACACATCACACCCAGCAACTGTATGGACCAGGGTTAGATATATCCTATCTGCGTAATCCAGACTCTGGGCAAAGATTTCCCCGCCGCCGATAATAAAAAACTCACTTTCCCCCTTGCTATTAGCCAGCGCTAACCCTTGTTGCAGCGAATGGACCACCAGACAGCCCTCCGGGCGG
>DATCYX010000436.1:0-2313 GCA_036526235.1 Anaerolineales bacterium
GGGCGCTAAGGTAACCTTGCGATCCAGCTCTGGAGTACGCGTAGTCCCCCTGGAAGATTTTTACACTGGCGTGCGGCGCACGGTGATGCGCCCTGAAGAGATGCTGGTGGATATATTCTTCCCGGCGATTCAACCGAACCAGCGAGGTACATTCATCAAATTGGGGCTGCGGCGCGCCCAGGCAATATCCCTGGTGAATGTAGCGATGCTCCTGACTTTCCAAGGCGACCGCGTGGAGAAGGCTGCCATTACACTTGGGGCGGTGGCTCCCACCATTATCCATGCACCACAGGCTGAGACATTCCTGGTGGGTCGCACCTTAGATGAAAATAACATCGAAGAAGCATCTCGCCTTGCAGAGCAGGCTTCCCGCCCAATTGATGATGTGCGCAGCTCCGCCGATTACCGCAGCGAGATGGTGCGTATCTGCACATTACGCGGATTGCGCTCTTTGGCCGCCGGTACGGAGAAGGGTGATTACCCGGTGCAGCCTGTCCTCTTGTGGGGCACGGAGTATCAAGGGGCAGCTCCTGAATTATCTACCTTGGCGCAGCATGGCGCAGATACTCCAATCATCACCAAAATCAACGGGATGATATACACCTTTACGACCGGACATGATAAAACCTTGTTACGCCTTTTGCGCGAGGAAGCTGGCCTGGTAGGCTCCAAGGAGGGTTGCGCCGAAGGGGAGTGTGGGGCGTGTACGGTCTTTTTAGACGGGGTAGCCGTGATGAGCTGCCTGGTGCCAGCGCCGCGCGCACATGGGGCTGAGATTGTGACCGTAGAAGGCCTGTCTCACGATGGACATCTGCACCCTGTTCAGCAGGCTTTTATCGAGGCGGGTGCTGTGCAGTGCGGCTACTGCACCCCAGGGTTCCTGATGTCGGCTGCAAAGCTGCTGGAGGAGAGGCCTCACCCCACTCGCGATGAGATCCAGCAATCCATAACCGGCAACCTGTGCCGCTGCACAGGATATTATACGATCGTGAATGCGATCGACAGGGCTGCTCAGCTAATGGAGGAACGATGACCAAATACACTCAGTACCAATCCCGCGGCCGCGCACCTGCACGTCCCTGGAGGGTGCACCCGGTCTGGCGCGGCATCGGCTGCGTGATGATGATCTTAATCCCTGTGATCGCTTACGCGGGCGCAGTTCGGCTTGTTGAGGAGAACCTGAAGCAGGGTTGGTTGCCTGTGCCTGCCGAGTT
The DNA here is from genome assembly GCA_036526235.1 of Anaerolineales bacterium. Taxonomy (GTDB): domain Bacteria; phylum Chloroflexota; class Anaerolineae; order Anaerolineales; family UBA4823; genus DATCYX01. Next base: position 1,215 of record DATCYX010000436.1, read on the forward strand.
TGCGCGTGCGATTACCCTCCCTGTGCTGGGTAGCGTCCAATATTTGCTGGCTTACCTGCTGGTGACTGTCGTCTTGAGCCTGATCGGGTTTGGCGTTTTTACTGCGCTTTATTCCCTTATCTATTCCCTCATCGGTCCGTCGAAGTATGGACCTTTAGACTCACCCCCGATAAGGCGAGAGCAAAGAGGGCGCAGGTGATTAACGCCAGCGTAGGCCTTTTGGGTAGAAGTTCTTTACGATACCTTTGACCCGCTTGCCCCAACCGAGCGGGAAGCCATCCAAGGTCATCAGCGCCCATCCATCCGCCCCGCTAATTTTCTGTGTTTCCCCGCGCAAATAAGTGTTCGCCTCGTCGAAGTCGAGGGCGATCACCTTCTGCGCCTGTTCGACAGGCAGGGCCAGCGCCAGGGCGTGCGAGGGCTCGAAGCGCCCGGTTTTGACCGTGCCCAACCATAATCCAGGGTGGATAGTCTTCAAATGTCCTAGTTTTGGCAACCCTTGGGGGATCTGGTACAGGTAAGAGCCAATCTGGACCAGGGAGCCGGTCTCGAAATTCCACTGCAAGTGATCGGAGCAGAATTCGCCAAACAGGCGAGCGGCTTCTGCAGATGGGGCTGGCGGTTGCCAGGGCTTCTTTTTATCTCGGTTGGTTTGATCAGTCCTACGAAGCATGGCAATAAAATGTCCTTCTCCTGCGCCGTGATGGGGCCATAAGCGCACTGCTCCCTTTAGCGCAGCCGTGTAGGTGTCTTCAAATTTCTTCCTTGCGTCGAAATTTGCCCACTTGGGCTGTCCAGGCGCCACGTTGGGCAGCGGCAGCGCCGGCACGAGCTCGAAGTGGGGGTTCTCCTTTAGAAACATAGCGATGACTGCCTCGTTCTCTTCAGGTGCAAACGTGCAAGTGGCGTAGACCAGTGTGCCGCCGGGTCGCACCAGCCCAGCCGTCTCTCTCAGAATAGCACTCTGCCGCAAGGCGCAGCTTGCCACCCGCTGTGGCGACCATTCCAGGCGGGACATCTCATTCTTGCGGAACATACCCTCTCCAGAGCAGGGTGCATCCAGCAGCACTTTATCGAAAATGTCACCAAAGGATTGTGC
>DATCYX010000437.1:0-3918 GCA_036526235.1 Anaerolineales bacterium
GGCTGATCTATACGCTAAAAATCCTTCCGGGATTACCTAAATACACCTTCTGGAGCAGCAAGCTCCTGATCCTACTTTGGTTGGTCATCCTGACCCAGTTCATCAACAATAATTTCATGAACCTGCTGGTTGTTTTTGGTCACGGCATATGGTGGGTCGTGCTGGGCTTGATTGCCAATATTGTGCATGCCTATCGTTTGCCAGCGGATGCTGGGAAAATAGAAACCCGGATTCCAAGTGCCTGGATCTTCAGAATGTCAAATGAAACTTAACCTAGCGAGATCATCGTATGCAAAAATCTCTTGAGAGGATATGGGTATCTTTCTTGGATTCGCCTCGATTCCGGCGATTTGCCAACCAGAGAGTTGGCATGGCGATCTTTCGTAGCCCGGCATATCGATCGATCTTGATGCAATACAACTATGTATCCTCCTATTACAAATGCTTAGCACATCCCTCCGCCTATAACAATGTCAAGACGTTTTGTCTCTTCATTGGTCACAATAAAAGTGGCACTAGCTTGATCGGATCGCTTTTAGACGCTCACCCAAATGTCATTCTCGCAGATGAGGTAAACGCCCTTGCATATGTTTCTGCTGGATTCAAGCGAGACCAGATATACCACATTCTGCTCAAAGGATCGCGCCGCGAATTGATGAAAGGCAGGGTGACAGCCAGACGATTGAAGCCGTATTCGTACTTGGTACCTGGTCAATGGCAAGGTCGTTATAGCACATTACAAGTTATCGGTGATAGCACATCTGGATCTTCTACCCAAAGGTTCGCTAGAGAACCCGACCTGCTCCAAAGATTGGAGAGATCAATGGCGGGGGTAGAAGTCAAGTTTATTCAAGTAATCCGCAATCCATTTGATCCCATCAGCGCCATGATGATCAGGGGGAAACGATCCTTCGAAAATGCGATTGAACACTATTTCGCCAATTCCGAGTCACTGGTCGAGCTACGAAAACAAATAGATAGCTCGAATTTGATGCCTGTGAGGTACGAGGATTTTATCAACGGCTCAGGTAGCGACCTGGAAAATATTTGCCATTATTTGGCTATTAATGCAGACAGTGATTATTTGAAAGCCTGTCAGAGCATTCTTCACAAACACCCTGACAAAAGTCGCCAGATGGTGAAATGGGAAGATAAATGGATAAGAATCGTTGAAGACAAAATAGGGCAGTACGACTTCTTACAAGGATATTCTTTCAACGAGTAAGATTACTTGCGATTATTGATTCACGGCTCAGTTCGAGGACTATGATTCAGGATACCACTGTTAGAATTCAGACACCTCTCGAAGACAAGACAAATATTCTTCAAACAGTTGAGGGTTTATTCCAGGCATTAAACCATTCTGGTATCAGGTATTGCCACTGGAAAAGCAATTTGAGATTGGAATGGGGCATGCAAGGTCTGACAGACCTTGATCTGCTTGTGGACCCTGAAGATGCTCAGGTCTTTAAGCAGGTGCTCGCCGAACACGATATTAAGCCGTTTTTAGCCGCCCCTGGTAAACGCTACCCAGCCCTTGAAGATTATATGGGATTTGATCCAAGCAGCGGCAAGTTCTTTCATTTACACGTTCATTATCAGCTTGTCTTAGGCGAACAATTTGTCAAAAATTACCGCTTACCCCTTGAAGATCAATTCCTAGACTCAATTCAATATAGATCGGGTGTAAAAATCCCTGCGCCTGAGTTAGAACTGATCGTCCTCTCTATTCGGGCTCTCCTTAAGTACCGAGACCGGGATTCCATTAAAGACATTCTTTCTATCAGATCACCCGGCATACCCGCTCATATTATGGGAGAAATCAACTGGCTATTGAATCAAACCTGCCTCAACAAGGTCTCCAAAACATTAGACGAAGTAGCTGATGCCATTTCCCCTGATCTGATCCTGGATTTTCTAAACACCGTGATCATCACTCCCAGGGCAGGGTATAGATTGTTTCGATTGCGCCAGAGTGTGCGCAGAGCCATCAGCGTTTATCAACGGCACAACCGCTTGTGGGCCTCGTTGACCTATTTCAAAGAATTCTGGCGGCGACGAAAATCGTTCCTGCGATTTATGCCCGAAAGAAAAATGACCAATCCCAGGGGTGGATTGACCCTGGCGTTGGTTGGTGTGGATGGCGCTGGAAAGACAACTATAAGCCGCGAATTGGCTGCCTGGTTGGATTGGAAGCTGGATATTCACACCTATTACCTTGGAAGCAAACAGCCTTCTTGGATGAGCGATCGCTCTTACCTGCTATTCAGGATAGCTCGCAGGAGCCATCGAAGTATCAGCAAAGTGCTTGGGGAAAAAAACTTTATCAGCAGGCTGATTGAAGCTCTCCGCCAGGCTCTGCTATACAGTCATTATCTTTTCACCGGCTATGATCGTTATCGTCGATACCTGGCTGGCAATCGTAATGCAAAAAATGGCTCAATCAGCCTTTATGATCGCTATCCATTGGAAGCGCCATTGGACGGACCGCAAATCCACCTCGCCAGCGAGAATGATCCTTGGCGGATTGGCGACATTTTCTCCAAGTTAGAGCGGAAGCTTTATCAAGAAATTAAAATGCCCGATCTTCTCTTTGTTCTCGAAGTGAGCCCAGAAGTCTCCTTAGAGCGAAAACCCGATCACGACTTGGCGGCAATCGAAGCAAAAAATATCGCACTAGGGAAACTGGCCACTTTCATTGAAGCATCACCGAAAAAAGTTCGGGTATCGTACATCAATGCCAGCCTTCCGCTCGAGGATGTCCTGGGGAAAATAAAGCAGGAGATATGGGGGGCGTTGTAAAGCACCTTTTTTTCGCTTCAAACCATCCATGATCATAGAATTTATAGGCACGCCTGGGGCGGGCAAAACAACCCTCCTGCCCGTGGTGATGGATTATTTCGATGGCCTTGGCTTTAGGGCATATACGGTTGTTCAAGCAGCCCGACCTTTCGCCGCCAGGACATTGTTAGGCAGGGCTATCAGCCGGCTGGCTCCTGCGGGTTTGCGGCAGCAATTATTGTGGCAAGTGTTCTACCACCTCAGCAAGCTATACCGGCTCAGATTTATGCTCAAAAACCGGGAACTAATCTACAGCGTGCAGAGATTCCAAAGAAAGCGACCGATTACCAGTCAAGATCGAGAACACGTCCTGTATTGGTTTATCCATTTGATAGGGTATTACGAGTTCTTGAAGTCGCAATTAGAACCGAACGAAGCACTTATTTTCGATGAAGGGTTTATTCACCGGGTAGTACAACTCTTTGCCTCGGAGGTCGAAGAACCTGACCCCGATCAAATTACAGCGTATATCAACCTTATCCCCAAGCCCGACCTGGTAGTCTTTCCGTATTCCCCTAAAGAAATATGTGAAAAACGCGTTTACGCCCGAGGCATTTGGGATCGATTTCGTCTGAAATCCCGTGAAGAGATTTCCCGTTACATGGCCAATTCACACGAGATCGTCAATCTTGCTGTGGACTATATCCAAAAAAAGGGCTGGGTAGTGCTTTCCGTAGACAATGGGGGTGAGGATCCCGGAAAAGCCAAAGCGGAGTTGCACAAAGAACTATCCAGCTCATTTACCTACTCTTTCCAAATACCCGAATTTCAACCTCAAGCACAGTAATCTACCTATGGTCAGTGTATCTCGTATCTACTATCTACCCCGCCCATCCCGTTTCACGGCGTATATTCAATCTCGCTTTCGTTCGCCTGACATTGAGCTCAACACAGTCAATGAGATACTCGCCCATTATGGTGTGACTTTGACGGCGACTCCTCGCAATCTCCCCAATACCCGCAGAAACAGAAACCTCATTATCAATACCTCAGCAGGCAAGAAAATTCTAAAACTGTACCGGAAGGACTGGCGCACATCGACGATCGTCTTTGAGCATTCGGTGCTTGCACGGCTTG
>DATCYX010000438.1:0-3799 GCA_036526235.1 Anaerolineales bacterium
GGTGAACAAGGTGCTGATGAGCAACTGGCGTATCCCAATACTCGTGGGTTTAACACCGACTGCCGGTCGGAGCGTACCGAACAATGTCTCGATCCATTGAAGCAGGTAAGGAAGTGGGAGAAGGGCAGGGAATACCCTGAATATGGAGAAGAATATTACCCATGCCAGGTTGAAGGTGGTGTATAGCAATGCTCTGCGTGCCATGCGCAGACGGATGATAGGTTCGGGGACAGAGACCAGCTCCCGCTGAGCCAGGCGCAGATAGGCATATACGATGGAGGCTGCCGATTGCATCCAAACCAGGGCGAAAAGCCACCAGCCGGATGGGTCAGGCTCGCCCACGCCCACCCAGAAGGCGGCCGGAGCTGCCAATGCCAGCACTCCGCTGGCGACCACCTCCACGCCAGCTTGGCCGCGCTCAGCACGCTTGCTGATCAAATAGAGATGCCAGAGAAATACAGGTATGCCAGGTAAGGCCAATATCAACAGGTAGCCAAACCCTTGGGCAGTAAGCAAGGCAAATGCGACCAACCCAATTAGCCCATAAGCGATGATCCAGAACCATGCCGCTGGTAGATCGCGTTTTGAGCGGCGACCGCTGTAGGCTTTAACCGCGATGGTCACAGGCTGGCGGACGAGGAAGGCTGCCATGGCAGCCACAATGAGATAGAATGACCCGGCTACAAAGCGCCCTCCGGCGAACAGACCAATCAATAGCGGGCTTAGAATGAAGACCCAGGATCCATGTTCGCTTGGTATGGCAATATGCCGGCGTAAGTATTTTTGTGTTATAGCGGATTTCACGGCAGGAATTATAGCTGAAATGGCGTGAAAGTTCGTTGCGAGCGTGAAACCAGGCTGACTTGTAATATAATCTTCCAGTCAACAAGCAACATTCTTGGAATGGCAAGATATAGATCTGTCATTTTGGAGCGTTATGAAACGTGCCGTCAGCATCAGCTTGGGGAGCTCAGACCGAGATAAACGCGTTGTTGTTCAGTTAAAAAATGAACTCATCGAAGTAGAGCGAATCGGCACGGATGGTGATGTAGGAAAAGCTATCCGTTTGTTTACGGAACTAGACGGAAAAGTTGACGTGTTGGGTGTGGGCGGGATTGATCTATACCTGCGATTGGACCAGCGCGAATACCCGTTGTACTCCGCACTACAGCTGGTTAAGAACGTTCGTCAAACACCTTTGGTGGATGGGCGGGGCTTGAAGCACACCCTTGAGCGGCGGGTTTTCGAGCTTGCTGAACCGGCTCTCGGCGGAATGCCTTATTTTCGCTATGCTTTCGTGCCGGTTGCTGTGGATCGTCTCGGGTTGGCATACGCGGCTGAAAGTGTCTCAGACCGAGTAGTTATCGGCGATATAATGATCGCATTGGGCATCCCTATCCCTTTGATGGGCATTCGAGCATATAAAAAGGTGGCGCGGATTTTGTTACCTGCTGTTAGTTATTTTCCGATGAGCATGCTCTTTTATGGTAGCGGAGGCGCGGAGCATCAGCCTAAATATATGCAGTATTGGAATAAGGCCGATCTTCTGGCTGGGGATTTCTTATTCATGAGGAAGTACATGCCGCTTGATTTGACAGGCAAAACAATTGTCACAAACACAACGACACCGGAAAATGTTGATTTCTTGCGCCGGCGTGGTGTGCAAGCTGTGATCACAACCACGCCTCGTTATGAGGGGCGTTCCTTTGGCACAAATATGATGGAGGCAGCTTTGACGGCCTATGCAGGCAAAGGTCGCTCACTGACCGATGAGGAGTTAAACCAATTGATCGATGAACTGGATCTTCGCCCGAATGTGATGGTATTTGATGAAAAAGATTAGCTATCTGCCGATTGTCATGGGCATAATCGCGTGCCTTTGCTTGGCTGTCGGTGCGTTTATTTGGGCAACAGGCCTAATTGACTCGGTATATGCCTATCGATCGCCCTTGCATGACAACCCGCCGACACCCGGGAAGCCGGTTGGACCGCCGTTGACCCGCAGGGTGGTATTTGTGCTCGTCGATGCCTTGCGTTTGGATACGTCTTTAAAGCCGGATATCATGCCATTCTTGAATGAGCTGCGCAGCCAGGGTGCCTGGGCAGTCATGCACAGCCGGCCTCCATCTTACTCCGACCCAAGTTATTCTGTCCTTTTGACGGGCGCTTGGCCTGATTTGAGTGATGGCCCCACCTTTAATGTGCCGTATGAGGAAACCCCAACCCTGACTCAGGATAATATATTTTTAGCTGCCAAGCGCAACGGATTGAATACCGCATTATCCGGCTATTACTGGTTCGAGAAACTGGTACCTCAACAGGCAGTAGATGTGAGCTTCTATACGCCGGGTGAAGATCAGGCGGCTGATCGCCAGGTGGTGGATGCTGCCTTGCCCTGGCTTGAGGGAAGCGAACACAATCTGGTGCTGATTCATTTGGATCAGGTAGATTATGCCGGGCATTATGAAGGTGGTCCGCGCGATCCACGCTGGGAGGCTGCCGCCCGCCGTGCCGATGATATGATCCGTGAGATCGCCAGCCAATTGGACCTCTCCAGAGATACCTTGTTCGTCGCCAGCGATCACGGTCAGATTGACCAGGGAGGTCATGGTGGGCATGAGCCAGTTTTGCTGCTCGAGCCGTTTGTTTTGGTTGGGGCGGGTGTCATTCCTGGGGAATATGGCGATGTCAACATGGTGGATGTTGCGCCTACACTCTCTGTCCTTGTTGGGGCAAACATACCGGCTGCGACTCAAGGGCATGTGTTGGAGGAGATGTTGACACTCAGCGAGGTCCATGAAAACGCCCTGCCATCGGTAACATATGACCAGCAAAAGCAGCTGCTTGAGGCATATCAGCGCGCAATTGGTGTAGAAATCGAGCAAGCGCCTCCCATGAAGACCTCCGCTGGACAGGTTGTAGATGACTTCCAGGCTGCGTTGGAGGCCACCCGATGGGATAGACTCAGGTCTGAGCGTCTGGGGCGCGCCGTCTTAGCCAGTGCCCTCTTTCTGCTCCCATTGGTATTCTTGATCTGGAAACGCGGCAAAGATATCGCCTTCATGCTCGTTGGGGCGTTGTTTTACCACGTCTTGTTTCACTTCCGCTATGCAACTTTAGACCGCCTGCCCTATTCGCTTAGCTGGGTGGATAGCCAGGAAGCCTTAATCCAGTATATTGGCGTAACTGCCGCCATCGCGCTGGGGTTGGTGTGGTCTGTGATATGGCTGGCCTTGAAAGCCTGGTTGCGAAAGCCGCGGCAGGCTGCAGAATTTGGCCTGGGACTGACTTTGACCGTGATCTATACCCTCTCTCTGCCGCCTCTGTGGAGTTTTGTCTTGAATGGAGCGTTCGTGACCTGGACACTTCCAGATTTCCCTAGCTTGTATTTGGGCTTCATATCGGTATTACAAATCTTGGTGGTAGCTGTATTAGGGTTAGCAGAAACTGGCATTGCCGCTTTGATTTCCAGATTTGCCCATATTGAGACAGTCCGCCCTTCGTAAAATTGGTCTCAAGCAATTGATATAAAATTGGAAGTATAGAATGAAATTTCAACTCGATCACGCCTTAGAAATACTAGAGCAGACGCCAGCAACGCTACGGATTTTCCTTGCTAATCTGTCTGGGTCATGGCTAATGAATAATGAGGGTCCGGAAACGTGGAGCCCGTTTGATATCCTTGGGCACTTGATCCATGGGGAGCGCACTGATTGGATCCCGCGCGCCAAGATCATTCTCGAGGAGGGCGAGAGTCGCACTTTTATCCCGTTCAACCGTGTTGCGCAATTTCAGGAAA
>DATCYX010000439.1:0-3685 GCA_036526235.1 Anaerolineales bacterium
ACGGGGAGTTCGGCGACCTGGCTTTCTACGGGATCATCTGTGGGCTGATTTCTCAAGGGAACCCTCTGGCTGCGATCCCTGTGGCACTGCTTTTCGGTGGAATGTCCGCCGGGGGGAGGTTCGTTCAAGGGCAGCTGCATATGAATTTTGGCGTGGATTATGCGCTGCTCGGAGTGCTAATGATTTCGCTGGTTGCGTTTCAATTCTTTTACCGTTACAAGTTTGAGCGGACTCAAACAAATCCAGATAAGGAGAGAATAGATGTGGGTGTTCATCGTTAGAAGCCTAGACGCATCAATGATTTTCACCTTCGCCGGACTCGGCGAATTGATCAACCAGCGCTCAGGAGTTCTGAATGTTGGCATCGAAGGTATCATGCTTTTCGGTGGCACCTTGGGTTTCCTCACCGCCCAAGCGACCGGCAGCTACCTGCTCGGTTTCCTGGTAGCCATTGGGGTGGGAGGCTTGCTGGGCCTTCTGCATGGATTCGTCTCCATCACTCTGGGGGTTGACCAGGTCGTAAGCGGGATGGGCATCTGGATCCTGGGTTTCGGCTTGACGACCTATATCGGCAGCCCCCACGCTGGACCTTTGGGTTTAGACCGCATACCAACTATTCTGGGTATTTCCCCATTCTTTTTTCTAGGGCTGGTTTTGGTTGTGATTACATGGTTCGTTCTATCCAAGACAAACATGGGCCTGAAGGTGAGGTCGGTGGGAGAGAATCCAGGGGTTGCGGAAGTGTCCGGCATCAGTGTTGACAAGACCCGCTATCTTTGTGTGGTATTGGGCGGCATGCTGATGGGATTATCCGGTGGGATTTATTCGCTGGTTTACAACCCGGTTTGGAGCTATAACTTCTTGATGGGTTGGGGCTTTATCGCTTTGGCCCTGGTATTTTTCTCCATGTGGAATCCGATTATCCTATTGGCTGGTTCAGTGCTATTTGGAACGTTATGGCAGCTTTCGCTCAATCCGCAATTGGTTCTCCCGGGTGTCATGTCCAGATACATCTGGAGAACTGTTCCCTTTGTCATTACCCTGGGTACTTTGGTGCTTATGTCAACAAAATGGTTTAGGACACGCTGGGGTGCAGCCAGGCCTGAAGCGCTTGGCCAGCCTTACGTCAAGGAGTAAAGGCGGTGTGATGCAGATCGGTATTCTGTTTGAAACATTGAGGATTCTGTAATAAACCGCTAAGGCGCAAAGAACGCGAAGGCATCTATGGATATTGAGGCGGTTGCCAAGACAATAATAGACGCGGGCTACAGAGTGGATATGATTGTCGAGAATTGCATTCTTATCGAAAACAAAACGGTCGATCAACTTGCTCCGATTCACGAGGCCTAATTGTTATAGAAGAATCTTCGCGCTCATAGCGCCTTCGCGGTGAAGATTGAAAAAATATTTATAAGGAGCTTTAGCATGAAATTCATTGACCTTACCATACCCCTGGGAGTGGCTACCCCTCCCTGGCCCACGTACGAACCTCTGCAGGTGAAGTACTTCAAGCGCCTGGCACCAAATGGGGCGAATGGGCAGCTAGTCACCCACTCTAACCATCTGGGCACCCACCTGGATGGCGAAATCCACTTTCATACACCTGGGAAGGATATCGCCTCGCTCGAGATGGATTTTTTAGTTCACGAGGCTGCCATCGTCGATCTGAGCGACATCTGCGGCGATTACGATGTATACACCAGCAAAATGGTTGAAGAGCGTGTCGAAGTTCGCGAGGGGGATATCCTCATCATCCATACTGGCTACCATCACTTTGGCTGGGACATGCCCTCTGCGAACGAGGTGCGCTATATGGTGATGCACCCTGGTCCAGACCGCGAATTTGCTGACTGGGCCAAGGCCAAAAAGCTGCGCTGGATCGGGGTCGATTGCGGTAGCGCCGACCACCCGATGAACACCATCATTCGAGACTGGATGCCAAGACAGGCTCGCCAGGCAGAGAAGGTATTCAAGAAGAAGTTTGGCAAGTCACTGGCTGAGTACTTCGATGACACCAAATACCAGCTCATGCACCTGGAGATGTTCCCCTATGGCATCATCCACGCCGAGTGTTTGGGTGGCGAGATAGACCTGCTCGTCAATCGCCGCGTGCAAGTGGGGTTCTTCCCCTGGCGCTTTGTGGATGGAGAATCCTCCATTGGTCGCTGCGTGGCTATCGTAGATGATGTAGAATATGAGCAACTTATGCAAAAAAAGGCTCAACTGCCCAAGAACCGCTTCGGGGATGCTTACGACCCCACGCATTTAGAGCGAATCAACCAGTTGAGTGCTTTAAATCTCAGCTAATCAATTAAAGGAGGTTTTACTGTGGCAATTGATATGGAACTGGAAGCAGTCTTGCGACCGCATCAATATGAAATGCCGCCCTACCCGCCCAAGGTGATCACCCTGGCAAATAGCAAGAAAATGGTGGTGCGCCAGATACAGAGGGAGGATGTACCAACGTTACTCAAGTCTGTTTTCCCCTGCCTGACCATTGAGCGCGACTATTACGACATCGTCAGCGCACGGCTGTACGGCGAGCTGCTTGCCTGGTACCGCTATCGGGTCAAAAGCGAGTACTGCCTTGTCGGGCAGATCGATGGCTACGCGGTGGGGATTGTTAATGGGCGCATGGAGACCGAGAAAGTCGGTATGAGCTACCATACATTAGCGATCGACCGTGGCTTGCGCATCGGCTCACATCTGTTTGCCGCAAAAATGGAATACCATATCGAGTACCTTGGGCAAGATGAAGTCCTGATCGTAGCAGAAAGCCCCATCGGCTTCCGGCGCTGGATGATCGAATACCCGCTCGAGAAGACGGATATCCCGCATGAGCTGGGTGGTGGGGACTCATACCTGCTAACGCGTGATATCTACTTAAAAGCCAAACCACGATTGGTGGTGGGTGAACGCCCAGTGCCCAAGGAGCTTATGGAAGAAGCTGAAGCAGATATCCTGGTTGTCGATGAAGATGTTATCCGCGAAAAAATTGCCGGATTGAAAGGGAGATGAAACAATGAGACCCGTAGCTGTTATCGGCGTTGGCATGATCCCCTTTGGGCGGCGTGACGAAGACAGCTTGATGGATATGCTGGCTTACGCCTCTCTGAATGCGCTGGACGATGCCGGCCTGGGAGATAAAACCGTCGACGCAGTGTACGTAGGAAATATGGGGGGAGGCATCATCCAACACCAGACTTCGATCGCCAGCTCGCTGGTAGATCGCTTGAGCCTGCTGCCCGCAGCCGCTGAAACCGTGGAGAACGGCCCTGCTTCTGGCGGTTCGGCAGTTAAGAATGGCTTGCTGGCGGTAGCCTCTGGCTATTATGACACCGTCTTGGTGGTTGGCGGCGAGAAAATGCGCGAGACGACAGGCTGGCGCGCTACCGATTTCGTATCCACGATGACCCACCCGCTGGCTGAATATGTTTATGGCATCACCTTGCCGGGGTTGGCTGGCATGTTCACCCGCCTGTACATGGAAAAATATGGCGTCACCCGTGAGCATCTTATCGCCATAGCCATCAAGAATCAGGAGATGGGCGGGCTGAATCCGTACGCACACGTGGAGATGTCCATCACCAAAGAGGGCATTTACGATAATTCAGCCTCCATCGTCAACAACCCCGTGGTGGCTGACCCACTGCACCTATACGACGCCTGCCCAGTGAGCGATGGT
>DATCYX010000440.1:0-3179 GCA_036526235.1 Anaerolineales bacterium
CCAAAACACCCCATTTTCTCTCCTCAGTGGTGGGAAATCGCCCAAATGCGATTGCCCTAGGTTTTCGGGCTTTTCCCATCTATTTGTAACCTAATTATACTTGAGTGTTTCGCATGTTCGATTGTTCTAAAGTGAACGCAATCGGTACGCCAGAAATCATCCATGGTTAACTTTGATCGACGCGTAATTCTTCCGGACGGTGTTTTGATGCGGCCCGTGGGTGATGAGGCAGTGCTGTTAAACCTGGATACCAATACATACTTTGCCTTGAACCCGGTGGGGGCGGACATGCTGATCGTGCTTACGCAAAGCTCCTCGATCGAGCAGGCATTCACACGCCTCTTGGACATGTATGATATTGCCCCGGATGTTATGAGGGCAGATCTTCAAGAACTGATCGAGGATTTAGCCCAGCAAGGGCTGGTCCTGATCGCCTAGATGGATATAACTGAACATATACCACCCATTTCATGTCGCCTGGCAGGACAGACGATTTGGTTTAATCAATCGCTGAATGAGCTACAGCCATTCCGATTGGAGGGATTGACCTCCCCACCCTGCTCTCTCCCGGCCAACCTCCTGGAATTAGTTCGGGAACCCCCGTTGCTTCAAGCGGTAGGAGGGCTAGCTGACAAGTCCACGTCCATCTCTCTATGGCGGGATGACAATGGCTATTTACTCGAAATCCCTGCTGCCGGATTCTTCTGGACAGCGATGTCTGGAAGCTGTATCTATCAGGTATTTCGGGTGCCTAGTGCGAACCCATCTCTCTTATGCGAGTCTATCTTGGGGCCGCCTCTGGCTCTGGCGTTATGCTTGTCTGGAATCTGGTGCTTACATGCCAGCGCAATTGAGTATGAAAACCAGCTCGCTGTATTTGTAGGGTCATCTGGTGCGGGAAAGTCAACCCTTGCGACCTATCTGGCCGACCACTCCGGGATACGGCAAACCGCAGACGATATTCTGCCTGTATCCGAGGCAGTCCAAGGGGTAAATGCCTTACCCCATTTCCCTCAGCTTAAAATACATCCTGAGGAGCAGCCCGGGTTAGCATTTCCTGAGAGACTGCCACTTTCAGTTATTTATCTGCTGGATGAGGGTGTCGATGTCTCGCTTGAAACACTGAGCCCTGCTGAGGCTGCCATGAGTCTTGCTGGGCATACGGTGGCAGCCCACCTCTTTGACCGGCAGCTCATCAGCCAGCATTTCACCTTCTGCAGCCAGTCTGCTACAGTTGTACCGGTTCGTAAATTGATCTATCCCCGTAAATTTTCACAGCTGCCGCAGGTCTGGCAGGTGCTTAAAAATGATCTGGCAGGCATTCATGCGTGACAATAAACTCTTCCACAACCTGGTCCCAAGTTCTGGTCCTGAACGGATCCACGACCTTGCGCGTTTGATCAGTGGACGGGTTGGGGCGCGGGAGATACCTGCAGGCCATTGGGCGGATATCAACCAGCTGGCTATCCGACATGGATTAGGTCCGCTGCTGTGGTGTATACTTCTACAGCAAGACCAGCAGGTATGCTCAACTGCTGTCTTTCAGCCCTTGGCCGATTCTGTAAACATCGCCAGCTTTAATTACCAGCTGCTTAGAGAAAGCCAGTCTTGGGTGCAGGCTGCCTTCTCACAGGCTGGTATACCCTCGGTCTGGTTTAAAGGGATGGCTCTGGCGCAAACCCATTACCCGAAGCCTGATCTGCGCCCGATGGACGATCAGGATGTGCTGGTGCCTTTTGCGCAACGCCAGGATGCACTTGAGGCACTTCTGGCGCTTGGCTATTTTTTTCCACCCAAGGACGAACTGGAAAAGAGGTTGGGGGCACCCGATCGAACAGCCTACCATTTTCACCTGCGCGGTGGCCCTTCCGGGGCTGTTATCCTGGAAGTTCATTTTAGTCTGCCAGATGGCAGCCGCAATCTACCACTGGAAGCAGTAGACTGGTTCTTGCAGCAAACTGATACAGTTGGGCAGAAAAAATCTGCCTTCAATACTCTTAAAGCAGAAGCGCATCTGCTGTACTTGTGCGCTCACACCATCCTGCAGCATGGAGAGGCAGAGTTTCGCCTGCAACGTTACTATGACCTTCACTTGCTGGCATGCACACCAGAAATTAACTGGGATAAAATCATGCATAGTGCTAGTGAGCTTGGTTGGGCGCATATTGTTGAACGAGCACTGCGACTGACGCATATATATTTTGACTCTCCTATTCCAGTGGACGCGCTGGCAAGCATGCGAAAGCACCTCCCAAAGAATGAGGCAGCACTCCGTGCCCGGAGGTTGAGTGGCGCGGGTCACCGTTGGGAAGGCACGCTGTCAAGCATGTTTGGGTATTCACTCATACAGCGGTTACGCTGGCTATTCTATCTAACTTTTCCACCAGCAGCTTATATGCGTGCTCGCTATGCCACCCAACCGGGGCGGTCGCTTGCTCCTTACTATATTTACCGCTGGTTAGATGCCACTAAAGAGATTTTCAGCGCAGGTTGGCGCCGTTTGCAGTGAACCCGGTAATGTGTAAGAAATTATCCTCAGGTTTGGAGTTAACTCTCCCCAACTCCGTGCTGCGTGACCTGATGCAGGCGGCTCTGGAGCGGGGTGCTATCTTCAGTTTTCGTGCATATGGCTGGAGTATGTCGCCATTCATCCGGCAAGGTGATGTGATCAGCGTGTATCCTATTCAGGATCGTAAACCGACTGTGGGACAAGTGATTGCTTTCATTCAACCGGGAACTCATGCCCTGCTCATCCACCGGGTAGTCCGTATCCAAAGTACTAAATATCTGATCCAGGGGGACAACATGCCCGGGCTAAATGATGGTTTAGTGCCTGAGGAGAATATTCTGGGATGTGTGACGCATGTCAGGCGCAACGGCAAAAACGCATGGTATGGTCAGGGAATGGCAGGGTACTTTATTGCCTATCTCTCGCGCCTGGGGCTGCTTGCTCTGTTTGTATCCTTGTTAAATAGGCTATTTAGACGAAAGCGGGTTGCTGGGGTCACATCTGCTGCCAAAGAACTTAGAACCCACCGCACGTACTCCAAAAATGACCTGCCCACAGATCCGGACCAAACCAATGTTAGAATTGGACCAATTAGGAAGCAGAAGCAATGACAAAACGAAAGATATTGTACTGTTTACTAACATCGTGACCCAGGGGGGTATCAAGAGGT
>DATCYX010000441.1:0-15182 GCA_036526235.1 Anaerolineales bacterium
AGCAGATACCCCAGAAATCTCCGAAAGTTGATACACTTGTCCATGGAAGCCTCCTTTTGAGTATCCCGTTGAGAGCGGTTACTCAATTTAGAGGCTTCTATCTGTTTTGGCAAGACCCTGTCCGAACTTTTGTCCGAAGGTCAGTGTTTTACTTGACATCTCCCCCTCGGGTGGCTATAATCTCCTCATTGCGGGTGTCGCCAAGTGGTAAGGCAGCAGCTTCCCAAGCTGCCATTTCGTGGGTTCGAATCCCATCACCCGCTCTCTTTACAGAAGCACTCTGGTCGTACCAGAGTGCTTCTCAACTTAAATCTCTGACATGCAAATTTAATCAATCAACAATCCATACACATATAAAGTCCCTACATAAATCTGACAAAAATGCAATTTTCATTTGACAGGTGAAACAATAAATTAAATCAAACGTGTTAACTATTAGAGTTATCATTTTTTTGACAGCTAGATATGCATATGGTTGCTACTGTTCTATACATTGAAGATAATAATGAGAACCGGATGCTTGTGCGCAGGATATTACAAGCCGAAGGGTATAGCGTTCTTGAAGCTGAAAGCGCACAACAAGCAATGGTAGTTGTTAAATCCCAGCCACCGGACCTAATCCTGATGGATATCAACTTGCCTGGAATTGATGGATATACTCTCACCTCTCATCTAAAATCCCTGCCTTATTTAAGTAATGTCCCGATCATTGCAATGACTTCGAACGTAATGCAAGGCGACAGGGAACGAACGCTCGAAGCTGGTTGTGATGGATACATTCAAAAACCCATCGATGTTGATAATCTTCCTCATCAGATCACTCGATATTTAGCAGCACAGAGGTGGTGATTTTTGAATACTTGTTATTATTCACCCGTCGCTTTCTTCTCATATTTCTCTGCAGAACGATCGTCAAACAGGGCATCTCTGCAGGGCCAGCAGAAAAATTCAATCCCCAAAGACGCCACTATACTGGTTGTTGAAGATAATGTGTCGAATTTTGTCTTAATTGCTCGCATGCTGGGTTATTTGGGAATCCATTGTGAATGGAAGACTTCTGGATATGAAGTAGTTGAATACGCCGATACACTGCCTCGTTTGGATCTCATCCTGCTGGATATTCGCTTGCCCTATGAAGATGGCTTCAGTGCGTTGCGCAAGATCCGGTCATCCACACGCCTCAAAGATACACTGGTCGTTGCTATTACTGCTGAAGCCGGCCTTGAGCAGATGAAGCGAGCACAAGAAGCCGGATTTGACGGGTTTCTCGGCAAGCCGCTTGATCCAGATCGTTTTCCCGCTCAAATTCGGCACATTCTCGCAGGCGAGTCTATTTGGGAACCAAGCTAGCTCATACTCCATATTATCGGCGCAAATAAGGATATGTAGGTATTCCACAACCCACAGATCCTATTTTGCTTCTCATAATGTTTACAGTTCTGCAAGAAGCCTAATTAAATCGTTAGGCAGGTATTGATTCTCCCCCAAAAGAGGTTTTAATAGTTAGTAAGGAGGCTTTTCGACCCTATGCCTTCATTTTTAAACACCCCCGAAGAGGAATTATCTCCCGAAATCTTAATTCCTCGACTGGGGGAAGCCTTAGTTGAAAAAGAGTTAATTACCTCCAGCGAACTGCAGCGGGCTCTGGAGTATCAAAAGCTGAAAGCTGCCAGCGGCCAACACCGCTTACTTGGTCGCTCTCTATTGGATTTGGGATATATAGACCGAGAGACCCTGGATAAAGTTATCGTTTCCCAAATATTTTCGCTTCACATTGCTTTGCAGCAAGCAAACCAGCAGCTTGAACAACGTGTCCAACAGCGTACACAAGATCTAGAAAAACGTTTTGATCAAATTTATACTACCTCTGAGCTGGCGCAAATCGCAGTCTTCGCAACGGATTTGGATGAGTTACTCAAGCGAGCCGTTGCGCTGATTGTAGAGCGCTTGGGCTTTGATCACGCCATAATTTATCTTTTGGATGAAGCTGGTGACTTTGCCGAACCACGCGCTGCATTTGATGCTTTTGGCAAAGATAAAGACTTGGGTAATTACAAATTACCGATCAACTCGCACTCCGTTGTCGGTTGGGTTGCAAGCCAAAATCAAACCCTTGTGATCTCTGACATCCATCAAGAATCCCTATTCGCGCAAAGTGAAATATTCCCTACTGCTCGTTCCGAGGTAGGAATTCCTATTGTGCCGGACGAGAAACTGAAGGGTATCCTCAACACCCTTCATTCAAATCCTGATGCATTTGATACTGACACAGTCACCACCTTACAAACCATCGCTAATTTGATCGCGTCACACATTCAGAATCTGTCTCTGCTGAGAACAACTCAAAGTAATCTGAAAGTAATGGAGAAAAGGGTTGCGATCCTAGAGACGCTTGATTTGGTTAGTAAAGCTATCTCATCCGATCTCGATCTTAACACTTTATTTCAGCTGGCCCACCACCAGATAAACCAATTGATGGGTGATGTAGATGTCACCATTACGCTTGAAGATACAAACACCAATACCGCAGGGGTGTCATATCCAGCTGGACCTGATGGATCCTCACCAAAGCAATCTGACATCTCAGACCAAGGGCTAATTACCAGGGTATTGCATACTAAATCGCCGCTAATGCTGGTCGAAGACGCTGAGCTCCAGGCAGCGGAGCTCGGAATCCCATTTACGGGCGCGGCAGCCAAGTCCTGGCTGGGAGCACCTCTACTGGTAGGAGGAATGGCTATCGGAGCCATAGTGGTAAGAGACTTACATCAAAAGCATCGCTTCGATGAAGATGACCAGCGCTTTCTAATCAATTTGGCAACCCAAATTGCTATTACAGTCCAGAATAATCAGCAATTAGAGAATGCTCGCGCCCAAGCAGAGCGCGAACGTATTGCTAACGAAATCTCGTCACAACTATGGTCCGCAACAGATGTGCAGTCCATTCTGCGAACCGCTATCAAGGAATTAAGCAACAAATTAGGAGCCGTTGAAGGGGTTATCCATATTCATGCGCCAAATGCCCCAAATGGAATAACTGCACAGACAGACAACGGAGATAACAAGGGATCACCGTGACTCTATCGATGATCGATCAATCAATCCAATCTTTAGCCTGGTTAATTGCCATCATTGAGCTCATTCTCGGCTTGTATGTACTGGTGTTAAACGCTTGGGATCGCGCTAACCGTCATGCCAGTGCGATACTGTGCTTGGTTGGAATCAATACATTTGTAGTCGGCTGGATGATCGGGGTTGAAAACCTGCAACAGGCGCACTTTCCTGCTCTCTTGTTAGCGATTACCTCTCCATCCATCCAACCATTGCTTTTCGTAGCCATAATCGCTATTGTAAAACCCGAGTGGCTCATCAATCGAAATCGCTGGACAGGGTGGATGTTCTACACGTTAACCATCATTCCAATAGCATTCACTCTTTACGATCAATTTTTCGCTAATCCCCTTTGGTATAGTGGTTTGCCATTCAATTACACAGGTGGATTTATCCCTCTTGGCGAGGTGACCCAGGGTCTGATTGCCGATCGTATCCGATTTGTCTCTTTTACACTGTTGCCAGCCCTGGCGTTATTGGTATTGCTCTACTTTGCTATTTTCGACAAGCGTGTGCTCGGAGGAAATCGGCGGCTTGCCTGGTTGCTACTCATTGCCCAAGCAGCATCCTATATGACAGCGAAAGTATTGTCACCGCAACTTTTACCAGCAGTGGCTGCAATTGCTTCCAGCACACTATTTATCACCGTCTTTGTATATGCATTTTTCCTACAGATCTTATCGGAACGTCGTATTCAGCGAGGCAGCCTGCAGTTTCGGCTAACAGCTTCGATCATGGTTGTCGCCATCCCACTTCTGATTGCGATTACGGCAATCGTGAATTGGCGTGCAAGTAGCTTGATAAATTGGGGTGCCACCACCCAGCTCTCGGAAAGTGAATTATTGGCGGGAGAAATGTTATTTCAACGCACGTCATTAATCTCCCTTGCTATTGGCGTAATGCTTCTTGTCTTGATTTCATGGCTGACAATTCGTTATGCTCTCCAGCCATTAATAGATTTATCAAATACTGCTAATGGCGTCGCATCGGGGGATCTCACCCGAGTGGCCGTTGTCCAAACGGAAGACGAACTGGGAGATCTTGCGCGTGCTTATAACAGCATGATCACACAAGTTCGCGAGACGATTACAAGCCTCCAACGGCGTGTTGCTGAACGCGATAGAGATCTTGAACGTCGCACAATCCAGTTGCAATTAAGCGCTGAAGTCGCCAGACAGTCATCAGCAAATAGCAGTCTGGATCAGCTCTTGGATCGGCTTGTCCGCTTGATATCCGATCGCTTCAACATATACCATGCTGGTATCTTCCTGATTGATGAAGAGGGTGATCACCTCGTCTTGCGCGCAGCATCCTCGCCTGGAGGAAAGCGATTGGTGGAGCGCAATTTCAAACAGGCAATTGATCAAACATCTTTGGTAGGGTCTGTGGCGGACAAGGGTGAACTGCTCCTATCCCAAGACATTGACAAGGACACCCTCGCAATCGGGCATGCTGATCTCCCGCAAACACGTTCTGAAATCGCACTGCCACTAAAAACCAGTGACCTCACCCTTGGAGTTTTAGATCTGCAAGCCAGCAAGATTGCAGCTTTTTCCAACGATGACATCGAAATATTTGAAATCCTTTCTGACCAGATAGCACTCGCAATTGATCGCGCAAAGCTACAAACAAAGAATGAAGAACTTTCGCGTGAGATGGGATTGCTTTATCAACAGCAGATACACCAATCATGGCAGAGACGGCTAGAAGACCTGTCTATGACCTTCGCTTACCGCTCTGGCAATGTGACAAGGGAATTTTCACATGATGCCATAGAAAAATGCGAGGAACAAACAGCTCACCTTCTCAAGCTTCCTGTCATTCTGCGTGACCAATCATTAGGTTGGGTCACACTACGCCGTCATCATGAAGGTCAACCCTGGTCAGAAGAAGAGACTGACCTAGTGAAAGAAACACTCACCCAAATAGCATTAGCGCTTGAAAATGCCCGGCTTTTGGAAGAAAACCAGCAGCGTGCTAAGAATGAAGCTCTTGTAGGAAATATCACTGGCAAAACTCAAGGGTTGCTGGACGTTGAATCAGTTATGAAGACCGCTGTAAGGGAAATTGGGAGCTCGCTCGGGCTTACCCGAGTTCAGATCACCCTGAAACCCGACGAACCCGAGCCAACGGGGTCAAACGGTGGTCTGGAACTGCTGGAGTGACCTGAAATTATGGAAAAACGAGGCTTGTTTACGCCTCTCACCAGCATAAAAACGAGGTTACTCATCTTTCTATTGGGAATGATGACGGTAGCAATGGTATCCGTCGCGTTGGTTGCCATGATGATCAACCAAATTTCGGGAAATCGAGCTCAAACAATCAGCAGTACAGCGCTGCTTGCCCAAGCAGAAACCTATCTACTGCAACTTACCAAAAGTAACGCGCGGGAAAATGATAAATCCCTGGAACTCGTCAAAAGGGAAACCCAAAAGATATCGGATTATGTTGCAGCGGTATATGAAAATCCAGGTGCATTCGAGCAAAAAGGAATTTGGACTGTAGATCAACACATGTCATTTGGCCCGAATAGGCAATATGCGAATTCTGCGAGCGATATCACCAGTGTTTTTGTACCAAACTTCGCCAAAATCGATGACAATATTCTTCGCGACATCGAGCTCGGTGCCTATCTTGAACATCTCTTCGCAAGCGCCTACGACAATACACCCAATGTAGAGGCAATCTATTTTGCTACACCCCATGAAGTAACTCGTTACTACCCCAATATCGACCTTGGATCAATATTACCTCCCGATTTTCAGGTCACAGGACGGGTTTGGTATAAAGACAGCATTCTAGAAAACAATCCAGACAAGGATCCATTATGGACCGCACCATATGTTGATGCAACTGGATTAGGGTTAGTCACTACTTCAGCGGCGCCGGTATATAGTCGTGGTGGGGAATTGATTGGGGTCGTCGGACTTGACCTAACATTAAGTGATCTTATCGCCAATGTAGAAGCAACCCGCTTATTAAAAAGCGGCTATACCTTCTTGATTGATCATACTGGCCACACCATCGCCCTTCCCGAACAGGGTTACAAAGACTTCCTTGGGCGAGCTCCAGAACCGGGTGAAATCTACATTGACCTTAATCAGAGCCACGCACAATTCAAGCCAATCATAAGCAGAATGGTTGTTGGAGATACTGGTCTTGAACATCTAAACGTAGGCAACCGTTCAATCTTTGTAGCATTTGCACCCTTGAACAGTACTGGGTGGAGCCTGGGTAGTGTAATCGAGGCTGATGATATCCTAAACTCAATCAGTTCATTGAAGGGCCAGCTCAACGACACCACTCGCTACACGGTGCTGACCCGAATATTACCGATAACTACAGCGATATTTATCCTGATCGTCATCCTGGGATTATTCTTTACCAACCGGTTGGTAGTTCCCATCCAGAAACTGGCAGCCGAGGCGCAAAAAATCGGCGCTGGTGAATGGGATATCACCGTTCCACCTACCACCAATGACGAGATTGGCGTTTTAGCCGGTGCATTTAAGGCTATGGCAGAGCAAATACACGTATTCATTCGCGACTTGGAGAAGCGCGTGGCCGAACGCACCCGTGACCTTGAACGCCGCAATACCCAGCTCCAGGTTGCCGCAGAGATTGCGCGTGAAGCGACTGCTGTCCATGAGCTGGACGAGCTCTTGGAATTGGCTGTGAATCTGATCCGCGGGCGCTTTGGCTTCTATCACGCAGGCATATTCCTGCTCGACGAAAACAAGGAATTTGCTGTACTAAGCGCCGCCACAGGTGAAGCAGGCAGAGAAATGCTCGCTCGCGGTCATAAATTGCGGGTTGGTCAGACCGGCATGGTTGGCTATGCTACCAAACGCGGGCAGCCCCGTATCGCGCTCAATGTAGAAAGCGATCCAACCCACTATCGCAATCCACTACTGCCGGAAACTCGCTCGGAGATGACTCTTCCACTCAAGGTTGGAAGCGTCATCATCGGTGCACTAGATGTTCAAAGCCATTTTCCTGACGCTTTCAGCCAGGACGACATCACAATCATGCAGGTTTTAGCCGATCAATTAGCTATTGCCATCGAAAACGCCCGTTTGATCCAGGAAGCTCAGGAACATGTCAGGCAATTAGAGAAGTTATACGGAACATACAGCAAAAAAGCCTGGAATGAACTAAGAGAATCGAGCATTACTTTGGGTTACCAATACGATTCATCAGGGGTGAAACCCATTTATCGAATCTCAAATGGACACAATACCCAGAATGTCTCTGAAGCACCCCCGCCATCCATCCAGATTCCCATCCAAATTCGCGGACAAGCCATAGCAACCCTCGATATCTGGCACGAAGGTGATAAATTGGATGCAGAGACACACGCATTATTAAACTCCATCGCAGAACGATTGAGCTTGGCGCTTGAAGGAGCCCGATTGTTTGAAGAGGAACATCAACGCGCCGAATATGAACGTGTTGTGGGTGATGTCACCAGTCAATTTAGAGCGACTCTTGACATCCAGACTGTTATACAAACAGCTGCTCGTGAGTTCAGGAAAGTACTTAATCTTGAAGAAGCTGAGGTTAGATTAACCAACACTCAAATTGGTGAGAAACCGGACCATGGAACACAATAATACCCAGATTGAGATAGTTGATAAACCTCCAGTAAATAGAGAGATCGAGATCATCGATTCCGATCAACAACCGGAGTCTGAGTATGCTGCTGGGTTAAAACACTACTCGAGTGCCTGGGTACTTACCTGGACAGGTATTCTCGCCTCATTTCTAGCAATTCTCTACTTCGCCTACCTTGGTTATCGTTTCGATGCCTGGCAACTTCATATTGTGACACTGAGCCTCGTCGGGCTGATGCTTACGGCAGTTATCAGTACGGTATTGATCCGCAGAAACAAACCTAAAGGCATCTGGTTTTTTCTCGTTGGCGTTCAATTATGTTTCTTCCTTTACGGCCTGTTTATTGATCGGCAAGGCTTGATCAGTCTGGGATACATTCTTGCGATTTCTAGTCTGGTAGCAATCCAATCGCTTCCCATTAGTGGATTCCGCCGGGCTCTTAACCTCGCCATGATCTTTGGCATACTGGCAGCCCTTGCCGACTTTATTCACCTACCCTTCCAGTATGTGATGCCAGATAGTGTTAATTATTTCGTTGCCACTATATTAATCGTCACAATGATTGTGTTTTGCGTCAACCTAATAAAAAATTTCCGGTCTTACCACACACGCGTCCAACTTGTTTTTACTGTTACAGCGGCCGGTATTGTCGCTTTGGGAATATTTTCTGTTGTGATGACCGCTTTTATCGAACGTAGAATCACACAAAACTACAATTATGTCTTGGTCAGCACAGCAGAGCATACCGCAAAAACGCTGGATAATTTTTTTTCAGATAACCTGATTACAATTCGTGCCGAAAGCCAACTCCCAGTATTTTCAGAATATCTACAAACACCTGAACAAAAACGCGTGAACAGCCAAGTGCAGGAAGACCTACATATTACCTTACAAGGTTTGGTGCAAAAAAATCCTAAACACATCTCTTCATACAGCGTTTTAGACATCAAGGGAGTTAATGTAGCGGATACGGTTTTGAAGGATATCGGCGAGGATAGATCAGGGCTTGATGCATTCAAACGCGTTTTGGAAAACGGTCAAGCATATGTATCTCCCATCGAGTTCACAAAAAACACTACCATTGCCACGTTTAATTTCAGCGCACCGATCACCGACGATGTAGGGGGGATACTAGGTGTCCTTATGGTGACCTACAAGGCAGACCTTATACAAGATTTCTTGGATTCATATAAAGGCTCAGGCAACGAAAACATATATGTGTTTATTGTAGATGAAAATCATCTCAGACTGGCGCATACGCTGAACCCAAATTTGCGTTTTAAAAAAGTAACACCGCTAGATCAAAATTTGTGGATACGCCTGACCGACGAAAGGAGGTTGCCAAATTTACCCATCGAAGAACTTTCAACGAACATACCGTCATTGGAAAAAGCCCTGCAGGTAGCATCGGAGTATCCATTCTATGCCACCCAATTCAATCAACCTGATCAAGGGGGGAGTCAGGCAAGTACAATGCAAGCAGGGTTTTACTCTATGAAAACGCAACCTTGGCAAGTGGTATATGCGGTCGATCACGCCGCGATTCTCCATCCAATACAGGATTTAATGCCTCTTGCTATCATGTTGACTTTCATACTTATCGGGTTATTTGTCGCGGCTGGCTTGTACACGGCTGATGTCATCAATAAACCAATCAAGGAACTGACTGAAACTACAAAGCTTGTCATTGCGGGGAATTGGGATGAGGAGGCACCAGTCCAAAGTGGTGCTGATGCCGGCTCGCTGGCTCAATCGTTTAACACCCTGCTGGCTCAAATTAAATTAAAACTCGAGGGTATGGAAAATACGGTTTCAAAACGCGATCAGTTATCGGAACATCATTCCAATCAACTGCGCGCTTTGTCAGAGGTAAGCCAAACCATCGTCACTACCCGCATTATTGACGAGCTCCTGCCAAAGATTGTACAACTAATCAGCCAGCACTTCGGCTACTCACACATCGGCATATACCTGATTGACGCAACCGGTGAATACGCAATACTTCAAGCAATGATCAGCAAAGAAGGGGAGAGCATAAGCGCTTACGCCCAAAAAATCCAAGTTGCCGAAGGAGGAATCATCGGGTATGTAATTAATAATAAGGAACATCGTATCGTAGAAGACATGCTTGAAGATGACCTATATACTAATAACCCCGATTTTCCAGACACGCGTTCTGAAATAGCCATACCTTTACTTGGTGGTGACCAAGTAATCGGGGTGCTGGATATTCAAAGCAGAGAGCCAAATGCATTTGCCCAAGACGATATCACCACATTGCTCCTTATTGCCGACCAGGTTGCTATTGCTATCGACAATGCCCGCCTGTTCCGCGAGAATCAAGGGGCTCTCGAAGCCATTCGGCGCGCTTACAGTCAACTAAGCCAAGATGCATGGGCAAAGCTTCTTCATGAGCAACCCGAATTGGGCTATTTGGCTAACCGCTTGGATATTAGCTATACACCGGCGAATGGTTGGCACCCTGAAGAGGTCCAAGCCGCTCAAACCGGTAGCACAATACAAGTCAGCACCGATACACTCGCCATCCCCATAAAGGAACGAGACCATGTTTTGGGAATATTGCGCTTGCGCAAGCCCGACTCCCATATGTGGTCTAAAGATGAGCTCGCATTGGCAGAGACACTCGCCCAACAGCTTTACCTGGCTTTGGAAAACGCCCGTCTGTATCAAGAAACTCAAAGGCGCGCCGAACGCGAACGCCTCGCTAGCGAAATAACCGCAAAATTGCGCGCCAGCAATGATCCCCAAGTGATAATGCAGACCGCAATTCAAGAATTGCGACGGGTATTGAATATCCGTAGTGAAGAAGTCCCTCCCAATGCAGCTCTACGATCAACAGATCACATGCCACGTCAACAAGACGCTTCAAGCCAGGAAAGCCAAGAGATTGGATGAATATGACCTACATAATAGCTGTTGCTAATCAAAAAGGCGGTGTTGCCAAGACCACCTCAGCGGTGTCCCTGGGTGGTTCATTGGCTCTCACTGGAAAAGATATATTGATGATTGACCTCGATGCCCAGGCTGATTTGACTTTAGCAATGGGGGTTACCCCTTCAAAATCTGGTGGCACAATCGCAGATGTGTTTTTCAGCTCGGCTAACCTGACAGGGGTTACGAGAGAGACAGCAATTCCAGGCATGGATTTAATTCCATCATTTAATGAAATGGAGTTGGCTGAGCGATTTTTACCTGTCCGGCCGAATTTCGAGTTCATTTTACGAGACGCGTTGAAAAATCACCTGCCCACAAATTTTTATGATTATGTCATTCTTGATTGTCCCCCAGCACTGGGTGCCATCACAACCAATGCGCTTCAAGCCGCCCAAATGCTTATCATTCCCACACAGCCAGAGTTTTTCTCTGCACATGCATTGCGCAACATGATGCCCATTATCCGGCGAGTCCGCAACCAGGGCAACCCGAACATGCTCTACCGGATATTGATTACCATGTTTGACAAACGCAATCGCGTGCATCGCAATTTGAGTGAACAACTGAACTCAACCTTTCGCGAAGGTGTATTCCAAACCGTAATTGGTACAGACACTAAATTGCGAGAGGCCTCTATCGCAGGCTTACCTATCACGCATTTCAATATTAAAACTCGAAGTGCGGGGCAGTATCAAGCTCTGGCTCAGGAGATTATTCAGTATGTCCAGAATCCAGTTACAAAATCTGCACTCCTCTCGACTTAATTCACTTTTCGCCGACCTGGGTAAAGAAAGCCATGATATCCCGGTAACCAGCAATAAGACTGTTACAGGGTGGACCTGGGAATGCGATTCTCAAGGCTACTTCACAGATTGCAGCCCCGAGGTTGAGTCAATTCTAGGTATCCCTGTTAAGGAATTTTTGGGTCAACCGGTTTCTGAATTCCGTTTGACACCCGATTCAGGCACACTCCTAAAATCCAAGCTGGAAGAAGGCGCTTATCCCATCGAGGTTGCTGTCCAATACGAAACGATAAATGGAGAATACATACCAGTCGTATTGGACATACTCCAACCTCCCTTGATTGAAGAAGAAAACGGCAAGAATCGAGTCTGGCATGGATTTGCCAGGGTGCAGTTACCCAAAACAACCAAACAAGAACGAATTCCGCGCAAAACCGAGTTTTTTCCTGTAATGCCGGTCCCCACGCCGAGATCCAGATCACAAACAACGGCGCGGATCAAACCAAGTAGCAGGAAAACCGGTTTGGCGAAGCCATCTACTATGGAGATAGCCCCTCAAGTTGCGAAAGAAGAAGTTAATAATTTAATTGAGCTGCTAGACGCGAGCCCTGACCGTCGCTGGAGTGACGATGAACTTTTATTGATCGAGCAGGTGGCTGGTCAATTGACGCTTGCGTTGGATAATGCCAGGCTATTTCAAGAAAATTTACACCTACTAGAAGAAACCAGTCGCCGAAACGAAGAACTAACCACACTAAATAAGATCATCAGCACCGCAAGTCGCTCCCTGGAGTTATTCGAGATGCTCCGGGAAATACTAATACAACTCTTGACGGTCCTGAATATGGAAACCGGGATAATCTGCTTGGCTGATATGAAAACCCGCAAATTGAGCATTGCCGTCCATCAAAATATGCCCAATGACCTTTTGGACCGATTGAATGCAGATGGACTGGATGACACATTATGCCATCAGGTATTTGAACACGCAAAAGTCATAAAGATCAACAACCTGGAAGAGGCTTTATCGACTGATGGTACCAACCTTATAGAGAACGGATTAATGTCATTTATTGGTCTTCCACTCGAGTCGCGTGGAGATATTCTGGGTACAGCATGCCTTTTTGGCATCGCCCCACTGAGTGATGACACGCCCAATTTATCTTTGTTGACAACCGTTGGTCAGCAGATTGGTGTAGCCGTAGAAAATGCCACACTTTTCCATCAAACGAACGAGGTATTAGAAGAGACCCAACGGCAGACTACCAACTTGGGCGTGCTAAACGAAATGGGTCGCTCCTTAACCAATTTATCGGATGCCGAGTCTGTCCTGGAGAATATATATAAATATACATCCGAGCTAGTGGATACTACCAATTTTTATATCGCCCTGTACGATAGCGATGCCGAATTTGTCTCATTCCCACTCGTAATGGAATCAGGGCAGCATCAAAATATCGCTAGCCGCTCTATGCAAAAATTTATAACCGATCATATTATCCGAAATCGCAATCCTTATTTGATAAATGACGACATCGATACCCGCTTTCAGGAAATCGGGGTTGATGATTTCGACCTGCAAACCCCAACTAAATCCTATCTAGGTATCCCATTGATCTTTGGCGAACAAGTGATCGGGATGATGGGGCTTCAAAGCCCGGTGCTCAATCAATATACAGAGCGAGAACTCGATCTCTTGACTGCGGTGGCTCGCCACGCAGCTATTGCCCTCCAAAATGTTCGACTGCTGGAAGAGACCCGCCGCCGCGCTGAACAGTTGCATACCGCCGCCGTAATTGCTCGGGATAGCACGGGTACACTTGCTCTGGATTTGCTTCTGGATCGCGCTGCAAACCTAATCTATGATGGTTTCAAGTATTATCACGTTTCAATCTTGCTTTTGGACGAGAAGCATGAGACTGCCATCGTACATGCTTCCACGGGGGAAGCAGGAAAGGAGATGAAGAAAAGCAAGCACTCTGTGGGCGTTGGCTCCAAATCGGTAATCGGCAATGTCACCGAATGCGGCTTACCTTTGGTGATCAATGACATCACCAGGGATCCGTTATTCTACCCAAATCCTTTGCTCCCTGATACACGCGCCGAAATCGGTATTCCATTGAAAATCGGCCAAAAGGTAGTCGGCGCTCTAAACGTGCATGCGAATGTTGTAAACGCCTTTGACACCGATGACATCTTGGTGCTTCAAATCCTGGCGGATCAAATCGCTATTGCCGTGGAGAACGCTCGTTCATACGAGTTATCGCTTAATGCAGTTGATGATATGCGAAAGGCAGATCAACTGAAGACACAGTTTTTAGCCAACATGAGCCACGAGCTACGTACTCCTCTTAACTCAATCATAGGGTTCTCGCGCGTGATATTAAAGGGGATCGATGGCCCAATCACAGACCTCCAGGAACAGGATTTGACCGCCATCTATAACTCTGGCCAACATTTACTCAACCTGATTAATGATATTCTCGACCTGTCAAAAATTGAAGCTGGCAAGATGGAATTGAATTTTGAGGATAATATCAATATTCCCGACCTGATCAAAAGTGTAACATCCACAGTAACTGGGCTGCTCAAAGCAAAACCGATAAAGCTCGTGCAAGAGATCGAATCCGCACTGCCCAATGTTCGTGCAGACCCACTAAAAATTCGCCAGGTATTGCTCAACTTGCTTTCGAATGCCACAAAATTTACCGAGCAAGGGTCAATCACTCTTCGCGCTTATACCCAAAGCGGATTGGGAGAACAGCCTCAGCTTTATATAAGTGTTACGGATACTGGTCCAGGTATTGCCCCCGAAGATCGCGAAAAGTTATTCCAGCCTTTTTCCCAGGTGGACGCATCGGCTACGCGCAAAGCAGGCGGTAGCGGATTAGGCTTATCCATCTCCCGTCACCTGGTGGAAATGCATGGAGGTCAAATAGGGGTAGAAAGTGAGTTAGGCAAAGGGAGCACTTTCTATTTCACTCTGCCAATTCCGCAGAAAAATGGATTTTTTTCGGAAGACACAAATCCAACCCTTACCAACAACCCTCTGGTTCTTACGATCGACAGTGAAATGTCCATCCTGCAGCATTACGAGCGTTATCTCATGAACAATGGCTACCAAGCCTACGCTCTGACAGATCCCTTGAAGGCTATTGAGTTGGCAATTAAGCTCCATCCAATGGCTATCATCCTGGATGTCTTGATCCCCAATTTTGACGGATGGCAACTACTGAAGGATTTGAAGACCGACCCGAATACTCAGCACATCCCTGTCATCATATGCACCCTATTAGATAATCCATCAAAAGGTTTCAGCCTGGGCGCGGACCAATACCTAATGAAACCTGTTTTAGAGGATGATCTGGTGCATGCGCTCAAGCGGTTCTCAAACAACGTATCACGTCAGAACAACATGTAAAGCCAACTTTGAATCACACCACACAGTCTCCGCCATCGTCCATGTTTTTCGCTGAATGTCTCGACTGTGGCCACCAGTACCACTATTCACCTCATACGGTCACATGCCCAAATTGTAACGGTCAGTGGTGCGAGGGGCGCTACGATTATCCAGCACTAGGCAAAATCTTTCCGTCTTTACTCAAGGAGCGTCCCTTTAACCTGTGGCGCTATCGTGAGCTTCTGCCCATCTACGAATACAATCAATCATTTTCTATGGGGGAAGGTGGTACCCCATTAGTGCATGCCGCAAATCTTGGAATGATGTTGGGTTGTCCCAATATCTATATCAAGGATGAG
>DATCYX010000442.1:0-8190 GCA_036526235.1 Anaerolineales bacterium
TGTTAATCTCTGGAGTCGTGCGGCGGGCAAGGATTCTCATCCCTATCATGCTTCTTCCCACGCTGTTGACCCCTGTAGTTATCGGGCTGGTTGGCGTTCTCACGCTGAACCCTGAATTTGGCGTTATTGGCCAGTGGTTGAACCGCTCTGGATTGATCAAGGAAGCTGTCTTGGGCAGCGGGAAGTGGGCTCTACCTGCGATAATAGCTGTGGACACCTATCAATGGACACCCTTTGTGGCGGTTATCCTCACCTCTGGATTGCTTGCCTTGCCAAAGGAGCCATACGAGGCTGCTCAGGTGGATGGCGCAAACCGCGTTCAAACATTTTTCCGTGTAACCATGCCGCTTCTTTGGCCTTATTTTGTTGTTGCGTTGCTCATCCGCGTAATTGATGCATTTCGCGTGTTTGACATCATCTGGGTAATGACACGCGGAGGTCCAGGGACAGTTACCGAAACTGTAGCAGTCTACGCTTACCGCCATACTTTTCGCTATTGGGACTTAGGCTATGGCTCAGCGTTGATTATGGTAATTTTTGTTTTCATTTCGATTCTTGTAGAGTATCTCTATAAAGCTCTTCAGCGCTGGCAAGGGGTAAGCAGCAGCGCCTAATCCTTTGTAAAGGAGTGACCTCATGGAAGAGACAATCACAACAAGCACGGTTCAAGAAGAGATATATAAGCCCCGCAGCGCTCAAACAGACCGATTATTGCGGTGGCTTACCTATCTGCTGACAGCGTTTATTATCATCTTGTTCCTCTTTCCCTGGTTGTGGGTGTTCAGCCTTGGCTTTAAGACTCGCACGGAAATCCTAAGTCCAAACATCGTGTGGATCTGGAAACCCACTTTGGATAACTTCAACGAAGTTCTATTAGTGAAAGGATACTGGCGGTTGATTCTCAACTCTCTATTGGTGGCTGCTTCAGCAGTTCTTCTATGTATGATTATTGGAGTGCCAACCGCCTATGCATTCTCACGTTTCCCAATTCCGGGCAAAGAGAGCTGGTTCTACATGATATTGACATTCCGCATGGCTCCAGCGGTTGTTTTAGCCTTGCCCCTTTACGTGCTCTTCGCCCGGACAAGATTATTGGGAACATATTTTGCTCCAATTATTGCCCATATCACATTTACATTACCGTTCGTAATCTGGCTGATGAGAAGCTTTTTTGAAGATATCCCAAAGGAGATAGATGCGGCTGCTATGACAGATGGCTATACACGCGCTGGCGCATTCTTTTACGCCGTCCTTCCACTCGTCAAATCTGGCATAGTAGCCGTGACCTTGTTCTCAATAATCTTCTCATGGAATGAATTTCTGTATGGTTTGATACTGACTAGCGATACCACGCGACCGGTTGCCTCTCAGATCCCATCATTGATACGCCCACATGGCACGCTTTGGGGGGAGGTTTGCGCCCTGGCAACCGCAGCCTCCCTGCCCGTGGCATTCTTGATCTTCGCCCTTCAAAGACAGTTGGTGCGTGGGTTATCTTTTGGAGCAGTTAAAGGCTAAATTCACCATGGATGGGTAGATTATTTGGAGGGATTGACGATGAAACCAGAATTAATTGTCATGCTCACGCATCAGGATATGACCGTTAAAAATGCAAATGAGCTCTTCGAAGAGTGCAAAGACTTGCCAGTAACCCATTGGGGCTTTAAGGATGTTGGGCTGCCTCACGAGCAGATGAAAGAGCTCGTTCGTCGGATGAAAGTAGAAGGGAAAGTCACTTACCTTGAGGTGGTCAGCCTCTCAGAGGAAGACGGATTAGTTGGTGCGAAGCTCGCAGTTGAAGCTGGCTTCGACATCCTAATGGGAACGGTTTACTTTGACAGCATCCACCAATTTTTGAAAGATAAACCGATTAAGTATTATCCATTTCCAGGTCACGTCCACAGTCATCCTTCAATCTTGGACGGCACGATCGAAGAAATTGTCAACCATGCAATCTCTTTGCAATCCACTGGAGTCCAGGGGCTCGACTTATTAGCCTACCGTTACGTGGGTGACGCCCGCAAGTTATTGCTAGATGTAGTTAAAGCCACAAACATACCCCTCGTCTGTGCAGGGAGTATTGCCACTTTTCAGCGTATTGCCGAAGTTTGGGAAGCAAATTCATGGGGATTTACCATAGGTAGTGCATTCTTCGATATGAAATTCGTTCCGGGTGGCTCATTTAAGGAGAATATTGAAGCGGTAACCGATTGGTTGGCAAAAACGGATGAAGCGGATGTCCCTGGTTATTTGCGTTGACGCTTTCCAACCCCAAGGCACTTATGGATTATGTAATTGGTTGTGATGTCGGCTCTCAAGCTGTAAAGGCTGTTCTGCTCTCTACGGAGGGGCAGATCCTCGCCGAAGCGGGAGCCAGTTACGACATATCCTTTCCCCGCCCAGCCTGGGCAGAGCAAGATTCTAACTCTTGGATACAGGGTGTCGTACAGGCGATCTCAAAGCTTGTTAGAGAGGCTGGAGTCCGAAGAGAGCAAATTCGCGCCATTGGTCTGGATGCCCAGGTGGACGGCTTCGTACCCCTTGATGCCGCTGGTCAACCACTGCATGCAGGGATCATCTGGATGGATCGTCGCGCGGTAGAGCAAACGGAATCCATCCGGAAACAGTATGATTCATCCCGATTATTCGAGCTTTCTGGCCTGAACCTTGATCCTTATCATGTAGCTCCAAAAATATGTTGGTTTGCCGAAACCCACCCCAAACTGTACGAAAAATCGCGATATTTCATGCTACCCGGCAGTTACGTCGCCTACAAGCTATCAGGGGAATACGGTGTGGACTATTCCAATGCATCTTCGACACTGTTAATGGATGTGCGCAAAAAAGAGTGGTCCACTGAGTTAAGCAATTACTTCCAAATCGCCATTGATAAACTCACGCCGATCTACCCTGCCAATAGCGTAATAGGAAGCCTTCTTCCGGAGATGGCCGAGCAGATGGGTTTAGACGCCCAAACCAAAGTGATTTTGGGTTGCGGTGACGAGCACGCCGCCAGCTTGGGAGCAGGCGTGATTATTCCAGGGTTGGTATGCGATATCGCCGGCACAGCCGAACCAATTGGTGCTGCAAGCCAGCAGCCGCTCTTCGATGAAACCGGCCTGGTAGAGACGCATTGTCATGCTGATCCAGACCTATGGTTTTTGGAAAACCCGGGCTTTGTATCCGGGGGAAATTATCGCTGGTTACGAGACCAATTCGCTCGCGACCAGGAATTAGAGGCGACCAAGCTCGGTATAGATATCTACGATCTACTCAACCGGGAAGCGGAAAACGTACCCCCGGGCAGCGATGGATTGATCTTACTCCCTTGCCTTTCTGGGGCGATGACGCCCACCTGGAATGCATACGCCCGAGGTGTGTTTTTCGGATTTACCCTCGCCCACCAGCGAGGCCATTTTATCCGGGCAGTATTAGAGGCATCCGCTTATGCCCTGCGGGATATCACCGACCGGATGCAGGCGATGGGTTTAGCATTAACTCAAATTCGAGCTGTTGGTGGCGGAGCGCGCAGCCCACTATGGCGGCAAATAAAAGCCGACGTAACGGGTCTCCCAATTGCTTTGCTCCAAACAGTAGAAACCACCGCATTGGGCGCTGGCCTGTTAGCTCTGGCTGGCATGGGATATACACGCGATTTAACCGAGGCTGTGGAAATTGCCGTGCGCGTGGTCGAAACCCGCGACCCCAATCCCCAGACAGGTGAAATTTATGAGGCATATTATCAGCTATACCGCGCTGCCTATTTCGCTATGCTGCCAATTTTCGAGCAGGCCTCAAAAATAAGCCCATGAGACGTCCACTCAATGAAATCCAGTGTTTCCTCCTTGATATGGATGGAACGTTTTACCTGGATGATCAGCTGCTCCAGGGTGCTTTACATTTTATCGATGTAATCACCAGGCTTGAGCATAAATATATATTCCTGACTAATAACTCTTCCAGGCATCGTGGCTATTATGCTGAAAAAATCACGCGCCTTGGACTGGCTGTTCAAGAGAGCCAGATTTTTACATCTGGCGAGGCCACTGCGCTGTATTTAAAGTCTGCATCGCCTGGTGCGAGAATCTTCGTTGTGGGGACTACATTTCTGGAAGAAGAGTTCCGCCAGCATGGTTTAACCTTCGACGAGGAAGATCCTGAGTATGCTATCCTGGGTTTCGACACCACGCTGACCTATCATAAGATGTGGAAACTGTGTGACTTCGTGCGCGCGGGTTTGCCGTACATAGCCACCCACCCTGACCTCAATTGCCCCACCGAAAGCGGTTTTATGCCCGATATTGGGGCGATGATTGCATTTGTACAAGCTTCCACTGGCCGCCTGCCAGATAAAGTCATAGGCAAGCCAAACCGGGCGATCATCGATGAGCTTGCCAAAAAAATTCAGTTACCCGTTGAGCACTTTGCAATGATTGGAGATCGCCTGTATACAGATATCGCTCTCGGGGAGACAACTGGCATCACTACCATCCTGGTGCTCAGCGGGGAGACGCAACTATCTGATCTAGACACATCTCCCCACAGGCCAGATTATATTTTCAACCACCTTGGCGAAATTGCAGAATATCTAACCAGCAATCACCATTAAGAAAACGATGAAATTGAGATTCGATCCAGCAGAACAAGAAAGATTCTGGGACGCCATCCGGCGTATCCCAGGTTATCCGGTTGGCGACCAAATCCCCCTGAAAACAATGTTAATCGAATCGGGGGCTCTTTTCAGATTGCCACCGGTTTTAGACGCGTTATCAGAAAAATCCCAGGGAGAAGTGTTGGTGGTGATGGATCCAACCCCGATGAGGCGTGGATCTGACAGCCTGAAACCCCTGGTACTGGATGTTTTGCGAAACGCCGGCTGGCAACCCAATACTCTGGTGCTCGAACCAGATTCAAGCGGTCAGGTACACACTGATATGCCCCACATCGAGTGGGTAAAGGCACGCATTCAGGCCGGCTCTCCAGTGGTATCTGTTGGATCAGGGGTGGTCACCGATATTGCCAAGCATGCCTGTTACCTTTACGAGAAGGAAACTGGAATAGCCATCCCATACGTCGTCTACCAAACAGCCAACAGTGTGAGCGCCTACACGTCTGACATGGCACCGGTATTCATTGAAGGGGTGAAGCGAACCCTGCCATCTCGCTATCCGGATGCGCTAATCAGTGATTTGGAAACATTACGCGATGCCCCACGTGAAATGACCGTGGCTGGTGTGGGTGATTTGCTGGCTGCCTTTGTGAGCTTCCCCGACTGGTACCTAGCCCATCAATTGGGAATGGATCCAAAATATACTGAATTGCCCCATGCATTGATGGATGGAATGGAAGAGCTCTTTTTGAGTAACGCCGAGGAGATACGCCTGCGCTCCTTACCTGGTATGGCGTTGCTAGCCAAACTCATCCATCTCGCCGGGCTGGCAATGTCGCTCTCTCATGCGACGACGCCCCTCTCAGGATACGAGCATGTGATGTCTCACATTCTGGACCTGCACAATGAGCAGGCCGGAATGCCCCTGGCTCAGCACGGTAGCCAGGTTGCGCTGACTACCATCCTTGGCAGTATGGCGTATGAAGCTTTTCTTGATCAATTTGAACCTGCAGAAGTGGTCGTTGAGCGCTGTTTTCCCAATGCGGAGCGTATAAGGCTTCACATCCTGAATGAATTTGCTAAAATCGATCCATCCGGCAAGGCCGGGGAAGAATGCTGGTCAGATTATCGCGTCAAACTCGAAAGGTGGAGTGAGCAAGGCAGCAGTTTGGAGGGCATACTGGCTAATTGGCCGCAAATCAAGCAGAGGCTTCAAACTCTGGCGCGCCCTCACGAGACGACCCTGCGCATCCTTCAGGCAGTTGAAGCCCCGACAAATTTCGAGGCATTAATTCCCCCCATATCAGAAAGCTCGGCGAAGTTTGCCTTCTTTAATGCCCCGCTCATGCGCTATCGATTTACTCTGGGCGATATGCTGATCTTTTTGAATTGGGATCGAGAAGCGTTGTGGGAAAGGATATGGAAATCCCTTAATCCACCACCTTCTCCACCTCGTCCATCTTCAAGCTGATCACCTGGCTGGTTGAATCGCGCCCCATCGTGACGCCATATATCACATCAGCGACTTGAACAGTGCTGCGGTTATGTGTCACGACGACGAATTGTGTATTTCGGCTGAGCTCTCGCAGCAATTCACGGAAGCGTCCCACGTTAGCCTCATCCAGCATCGCGTCAACCTCATCCAGCAGGCAGAATGGTGTTGGCGATACTTTGAGCAAGGCAAAAATCAATGCGGTTGCTGTCAAGCTACGCTCCCCACCCGAGAGCAGAGAAAGTCCTTGCATGCGCTTACCTGGTAAGCGCGCCTCGATGTCCACACCCGTGCTGGACATATCTTCTGGGTCCGTAAGCAACAGGCGAGCAGAACCACCCCCGAAAAGACGTGTAAACATTTCGGAAAACTCTTCGGCGACTGCGTCGAAAGTACGGCGCAGCTCGCGCTGCATCAACTCGTCCAGCTCGACAATGACCTGCTGCACATCCGCTTCAGCCTGATGCAAATCGCTGACTTGCTCCGTCATAAATTCATAGCGCTGCTTGACTTCATGATATTCATCTTGAGCCTCCTGATTGATAGGGCCCATTCGGCGAAGCTGTGCGCGCAGGCGGCGCACATTTTCCTCCATGTCTGGCGAGAGGCTTTTGATGCGAGGCAGACGTTCGACCATGCCACTTAAGGGCAGGGGGGTAGGTCCAGAAACCTCTTCGGCATAATCGAAGGCAACCAGACCAAAATCATCTTCGATGCGACGCCTCCATGACTCTAAGGCCTCTTTCTTGCGGGCCATTGCAATCTTGGCTTGGGCATGGAGATGTTCTTCCTTGTTCAGTTCCTGGCGGGCAGCTGTCTCTGTGTCTAGGATGGTATCCTGATCACTTTCCATTTGTTCCAGCTCCGTCTCTGCTGGCTCGATCTGGATATGTAGGGCATCAATCTGTTGGGATACATCCGCTGCTGCTTGCTTTAAGTTAGCCTTTTCTGTTTCCAATTCTTTAAACGAATCATCCAACTCAACCATTCGATGGCTGGCAGCATCCAAAGAGTTTTGTGTATCGTCCACCCTGGAGACACGCTCATCAAAACGAGTCTGGACGTCAGCCAGTGCCCTTTCGGCAACAGCTACCTGAGTTTTCCAGAAACCTACCTGAGATTGATACTCGTCCAGGCTTAGTTCACCAACCCGACTCTCATTTCGTCTGACTTCTTCTCGAGCAAGCGTAATTTTCTCTTCGACCTTAGAATGCTCTGCCATGAGGTCAGCTGCTTCACTGTTCGCATGATTGATTTCTTCGGTCAGGCGATTTACTCGCTCGGTGTGCCATTTGATCTGTTGTTTGAGGGTATCTACAACCATCGCGTCCTGATTGTAGGTAGCGATTGCCTTGGCTTCTACCTGGCGCGCCTCTTGCAATGCTTTCTCTAACTTGATTTCTTCACCCAGCAAGCGCTCTACTTCGCTTTCCCCTTCGCGTTGGCGCCCATCGTGAAGTGTAACCTGTTTCTGCAAAGAGACAATTCGGTCTTCTAAGCTCTTCCGCTGGCGAGGGCGAGCCAAGGTAACCTGTGTGGCCTCGCCACCCGCCAAAACTGGCCCTCCACTAAGAAATACATCTCCCTGGAGAGTAACAACTCGCAAATCATCAATCTCTCGATACTTCTCCAAAAACTCACGAGCAACCTCACGATTCTTTACAACCAGGGTTCGACCCAGCAATAAATTAACCACAGATCGCAATTCTGAAGGCGTCTGTATCAAACGAGAGGCTACTCCAATCAAATTTGGATCGTCATCCTCCACTCTGATCTCTGCCGGTGGAGAGATGGCTTCTAAGGGCAGCAGGATGCCGCGTGCACTCTCTTCGTGCAAAATAGACAGACCCAAATCGATACCAGCAACACCATCGAGCACAAGAGAATCTAAAAATTCGCCCAAAGCAGCAGCAATAGCCGTCTCCAGCTCTGCTGGCACATCCAGGAAAGTGTTCAATGCGCCTTTGGCGCCCTTCAGGCGGCCTTGACGTACAGACTTGATCAGCGCTTGCGCGCCGCGCGCATAGCCACTTAATGCAGTCTCAGCCTGCTCGATGACATCCATTTGAGCCTTCAACCGAGCTAATTC
>DATCYX010000443.1:0-7459 GCA_036526235.1 Anaerolineales bacterium
CTCGACGAGGGCCTGTCCCGCGCAGTTCGCGAAGCCTTTGTGCGATTATATGAGAAAGGTTTGATTTATCGCGGTCCGCGACTTATCAATTGGTCTCCTGGATTAAAGACCGCAGTATCAGACCTGGAAGTAGAGTATTCGGAGGAACCTGGTACGTTGTATTTCTTTAAATACATACTGGAGGATAATGAGAAAGAGTATCTACCAGTAGCCACCACCCGTCCAGAGACCATCCTTGGCGATACGGCTGTAGCCGTCCATCCGCAGGATTCCCGTTACCAGCGGTTTATTGGACGGAATGTAATCGTCCCGATTCTGGGTCGAGCTATTCCGGTTATTGCAGATGAATATGTGGACCGCGAATTCGGTGGAGGTGCGCTAAAAGTCACACCAGGGCACGATCCCAATGACTATGCCATCGCCGAACGACATGGCTTACCAATAATCTCCGTCCTGGACGAAGCAGGTCGTATTAACGAGAACGGTGGGCCCTACCGGGGGCAGGACCGGTTTGAAGGCCGTAAGAATTTATGGGATGATATGCGCTCGGCTGGATTGGTAATTAAGGAGCAACCATACACTTTAAATGTGCCCCGGACGCAACGTGGCGGCGAAATCGTTGAGCCAATGATATCGACCCAATGGTTTGTGCATATCCAGCCTTTGGCAGATGCCGCCCTCCAAGCGGTGCGCGATGGGCGCATCCGGATTGTGCCAGAACGATTCACGAAAGTATATTACAACTGGCTAGAGAATATCCAGGATTGGTGCATTAGCCGCCAGCTATGGTGGGGTCACCGTATCCCGGTATGGTATTGCGCAGATTGCGGGGAGATGACAGTAACTCGCATTGACCCGGATATTTGTGCTCACTGCCTGAGTGAGCGAATAGAGCAGGATCCAGACGTGCTCGATACCTGGTTTTCATCCGGTTTATGGCCATTTTCTACGCTTGGATGGCCGGATGAGACACCGGATTACAAATATTTCTATCCTACAACGATGATGGAGACCGGCTACGATATTTTGTTCTTCTGGGTGGCTCGCATGATCATGATGGGGTTGGAATTTACCGGCGAGATCCCCTTTTCCACTGTGTATTTGCATGGCCTTATCCGAGATGAGGTTGGTCGCAAGATGAGCAAGACTTACGGGAATGTGATTGATCCGCTAACTGTCATGGATGAGCTGGGGACAGATGCTCTGCGTTTCACCTTATTAGTGGGATCAACACCAGGAAACGACATGAACCTAAGTATCAAGCGCGTGGAGGCCAATCGCAATTTTGCTAATAAAATCTGGAATGTAGGCAGGTTTGTGATCTCCTCAATTCAAGAGTTCGAATCAGATAATAGGTGGAATGCAGAGCGAGAGAAATCTTCGTCTCCAATTCCATATCCTTCGCATACTTGGACCGTAGCAGATCGATGGATTTATGCTCGATTGGCAGCTTTGATAAGCGATGTGGAGCGCCTTTTTCAGAATTACCAATATGGCGAGGCTGGCAGGCAGATCTACGAATTCTTCTGGAATGAGTTTGCTGATTGGTACATCGAGATTGCCAAGCTGCAGTTAGCTAGTAAGGCCGGAGATGGCTCGGGTGCGGTAGATCGGGAAGGTGCGCATGTTTCACCTGCCGCCAATGATACAAAATCCATTACTGCTCATATGCTCGTGTATGTTTTGGATACCTGCTTGCGGCTTCTCCATCCTTTTACACCATTTGTAACAGAGGAGCTATGGGGACACCTGAAGCGCGCTCTTGGCCAAACTTCATTGAGTTACCAAATGTCTTCTGAAGCTCTAATTGTGGCTAGGTGGCCTGAACCTCCCACGCGAGAACCCGGCGAAAAAGAAGCGGTCGAGCAATTCTCCCTGATACAAGATGTGGTGCGCGCTATTCGCAATTTGCGGGCTGAAAAGAGCGTGAAGCCAGGAAAGCGTATCCCTGCACTGATCAACGCCGGTGACAGAGCACAGGTATTGCGCGCTCAGGCGGAGGCAATCGCCTCCCTAGCCCAGCTTGATGAACAGGCATTGAATATCCAAGAGTCAATTGCCTCGCGTGAAGAAGGGACCATCGCACTGGTAGTGAGTGGTATCGAAGTATACCTGCCTCTAGCGGGGCTGGTGAACCTGGATGAAGAACGATCTCGCCTGGAGAAAGAACTAGCAGATATGGAACGCCAACGAAAAAGAGTGCAAGAATTGCTGTCGAGCCCCTTTGCGCAAAAAGCACCACCGGATATCGTCCAAAAAGAACGAGATAAACTAGCGGTTTTAGATGAAACTGTGCAGAAACTCAGGGAGCAGTTAAAATCAATCTCGTGAAGATCGTCCATTATTGGGTCGGCATAGGTGATAGAAAAATTCATTGTCCTTGAAGTATTTATTGAGGTGAGCTATGCGAGTTCGTCTTAAGGATGTTTATCTTGCTGTTGAGGAGAGGGGTGATGGTCGCCCGTTGCTGTTTATCCACGGTTATCCCTTGAGGGGTGCCATGTGGGCGCCACAAATCGAAGGCTTGGCAGATGTGGCGCGGGTAATTGTCCCAGACCTGCGCGGTCATGGCGAATCTGATGCCACAACAGGTGCGTACTCAATGGATTTGTTGGCAGAAGACTGTCGAGAAATGTTAGATGCAATGGGCATTATTGAGCCTATCGTGATCTGTGGGTTATCGATGGGAGGCTATGTGACCTTTGCCTTCTATCGCAAATATCCGGAGCGTGTGGCGGGCTTGATCCTGGCAGCTACTCGGGCTGTAGATGACTCACCAGAAGGCAAAGCCAATCGCGATAAAGCCGCTGATCTCGCTCGCCAGGGTGGTACGGGCGCAATCGTGGAAAGCATGTTACCCAAAATGTTTGCACCGAAAACATACCTCGAGCGTGCGGATTTAGTACAAAATTTGCGGGAGATCATGCAAGGTGTGTCTCTCGATGGAATACTAGGCGATCTTATGGGGATGAAGTCTCGACCTGATTCGACCCCCACCTTGGGTCAAATTGATAAACCAACCCTGATCTTGCACGGCAGTGACGATCAACTTATTCCAGTGTCTGATGCAAGTTCGATGCAATCAGTTGTCGCAGGATCAGTTCTGCGCGTGTTGCAGGACTCTGGTCACTTGTTGAATCTCGAACAACCCGATTTGTTCAACCAAGCCATACGCGAATATCTTAAGGAGCTCCATAGATGAAATTTGGTGTGATTTATCCGCAGACGGAATATGGTTCAGATCCTAGCGCAATCAAAGATTTTGCTCAGACCGTTGAAGATTTGGGTTATGCTCATATCGGTTGTTTTGATCATGTGTTAGGTGTCAATCCAGACCGCCCTGGTGGATGGCAGGGACAATACACATACCAATCAGCTTTTCAAGAACCATTCACACTGTTCAGTTTTTTTGCTGCAGTGACACAACGTATCCTCTTTACCACGGGAGTTTTGATACTGCCACAGCGACAGACGGCATTGGTGGCCAAGCAGGCTGCCACTCTGGATGTGTTGAGCGAAGGGCGCCTGCGACTGGGTGTGGGTCTGGGTTGGAACGCAGTTGAGTATACATGCTTAAATGAGAATTTTCATAACCGAGGGCGCCGCTTGGAAGAACAAATAGAGGTCTTGCGGTTGTTATGGACTGAGCCGTTAGCTAGCTTCTCTGGGCGATGGCACACGATCCCTGATGCAGGTATCAACCCGCTACCGGTTCAGCGACCAATCCCGATATGGTTTGGGGGACGCGCCGAACCAGCCTTGAAACGTGCTGCCCGACTAGGCGATGGCTGGGTAGCCCCATACCGAACACCTACCGAAGCGATGCC
Source organism: Anaerolineales bacterium (assembly GCA_036526235.1). GTDB lineage: Bacteria > Chloroflexota > Anaerolineae > Anaerolineales > UBA4823 > DATCYX01. The sequence goes on from DATCYX010000443.1 coordinate 3,828, forward strand.
TAATTTTGAAAAATTTGCCCAATACCTCGATGAGGTGGATCGAAGCTGGGAAAAATATAGTGTCGAGGTAAGGCTGTATTATGGACCGGGAGATCCGGATATCTGGAAAAAACTTGTCCGTGAATGGCAAGTGGTTGGGGTTGACAACATTTCATTCAACACAATGGGGGCTGGATTTAACTCACCTTACGAACATTTGGCAGCAATCCGCCAGTTTGCTGAGGAGATGGGCTTGCATGAATAAGAAAGAAATAATCGCTGCTATGCAAAATAGCCACGAGCTTTTGGTAGAAATGCTTAATGAGCTGAACACAGAAGAGATGGACGTGCCAGGTGTAGTTGGCAACTGGACGATCAAAGATATTTTGGCGCATCTTACCCGTTGGGAAGCAGAACTAGTAAAGCTGTTATGGCAATTACGCCAAGGTACCCAGCCCACAACCATCCTCAACCAAGACATTTCCCTTGACGAAGTTAATGCTCGCTGGCATGAAGAGGATAAAGATCGGCCATTGGATCGCATACTGAAAGACTTTCATGGTGTTCGCGAGCAGACTATCCGCCGCTTGGATCATTTCAAGGATGATGATCTGACTAATCCGCAGCGGTACACCTGGCTTGGAGGTCGGCCTTTGTGGATGTGGGTGGCGGAAGATAGTTTTGAACACGATCTTGAGCACATGGAGCAGATCCAGGCTTGGCGAGAAAATAGGGGTTAGTAGAGGCTTCCTGGTTGGAGAGATATATTGACTTTGGTCAGGCTTGATTCTCCCAGAGTCTCTATTTTTATAATGATATGTAGCTCACAGGGCAATTGCATATGCCCTGAGGGGCATGCGTAATCCCGCAAAAAGAGTGTTTGGGGTGTTTTGGTGGGGGTATGCCCCCGCCAAAACACCCCATTTTCTCTCCTCAATGGTGGGAAATCGCCCAAATGTGATTGCCCTAATGTAGCTCATGTGTTCTGTTTCGGTCGTGGTATTTCATGTTAAAATGGATCAACTTAAGTATCTGAGGTGGATTTATGTCCCAAAAAGAAGTCATTCGCACAAACAATGCGCCGAAAGCCATTGGTCCCTACAGTGTGGCAAACCGCATCGGGAACCTGGTATTTACGGCTGGACAAATCGGATTAGATCCGACTACCAATGAATTGGTTTCTGGGGGCATTGAAGCTGAAACACGCCAGGCATTGACTAATCTCAAGAATGTACTGGATGCAGCAGGCTCTTCGCTCGAGCAAGTGGTTAAAACCACAGTTTTCTTACGCGATATGGGCGAATTTGCCCAGATGAATGCAATCTACGCTGAATTCTTCCCTCAAAACCATCCCGCACGATCGACAGTGCAGGTCGCTGCTTTACCCAAATATGCCGCGGTAGAGATCGAGGTTGTAGCGACAATTTGATCGATAGCCTAAACAGCTGATCCCATAATATATCGTGCTGCAAAGTTGTTATCGCTATTTTTTACAAATCTGCATGGTGATGCCGTGAAGTACTAATATAGATGGCTAGTATTCTTGTGGTTAAGTACCCCTTGGTATACCCAATCGAGTCTTTCATGAGCAACAAGGCATAGAGACATGCCCACTGTAACGATTATTGTGCCATGTTACAATGAGCAAGCTACGATTGGACTTCTCTTGCAGGCGATTTATGATCAGTCGTACCCACGAGTCCAAATGGAAGTGGTGATAGCTGACGGCCTTTCAACCGACCAAACGCTCTCACAAATCCAAGCATTTACACAAACCCACCCGGATTTAAAGGTTCGAGTGGTCGAAAACCCGCAGCGAACCATTCCCTCTGGGCTTAATCAGGCCTTGAGATCTGCACTGGGTGATATAATCATCCGCCTAGACGCGCATTCAATTCCGTATTCAAATTACGTCGCTGGTTGTGTAGCAGCTCTCCAAAACCAGTGCGGCGAAAATGTGGGTGGGGTGTGGGAGATTCTACCTGGTGGAAGTGGATGGCTAGCGAAATCAATTGCCGCCGCTGCGGCGCATCCATTTGGGGCTGGGGATGCGCGTTATCGTATCGGTGGCTTAGCACAAGAGGTGGATACAGTGCCCTTTGGCGCCTTTCGCCGTACTTTGATCGAGAAGATCGGTTATTTTGACGAAAGCCTCCTGACCAATGAGGATTACGAGTTCAATGTCCGTATCCAGCAGTCAGGGGGCAAAATATGGATGGATCCGCAGATCCGCACCCGCTATTTTGCCCGCGCAAATTTGAGTGCGTTATGGAAGCAATATTGGCGGTATGGTTTCTGGAAAGTTCGCATGTTGAGGCGTTATCCGCAGTCCTTACGGTGGAGGCAAGCACTCCCCCCATTATTTGTATTTAGTTTGATCCTATTTGGGATCTTCTCATTTTGGATGCCTTTCTTTCGCTGGCTTTTGATTTTTCAACTGATCATCTATAGCTTGGTAATTATTTTGGCAGGTGTACGGAAAGCACTTAGCAAGCGTTATATGCCTTATGTCTTGGGATTACCTTTAGCCTTGTCGGTGATGCACCTGGCTTGGGGTAGCGGTGCGCTTTTGAGCATGCTTCGATATGAAAAGCCCTAATTATCTGCAGAAATCTCATCCGTGGCGCTTACGACTTCAGGAGCGCCGTACGTTGCTGCTGATGGGTGACCTAATTATTGCCATAATTAGCCTGGTGCTGGCTTTGTATTTCTGGGGCATCGCTGACCGCTTCCCAGGTTGGTCGCTTGAATTCATACAGCGCAGAGTTCCAGGTTGGTTTTTTTTGTTCCCAATCTTTTGGTTAATCTTACTGGTCGAATTGTACGATGTGCATCGTGCTGGTAATTGGCGAGCAACGATCAGCGGAGTTGCGACTGCAACCTTAATTGGTTTTGGGCTATATCTCTTGCTTTATTTTTCCTACCTAGACCCACCAAAATCACTGCTCCCGAGGCGCGGTGTGGCTGGATTCTTCATCGCAGCGCCACTCTTGACCCTGATCTGGCGTTTATTTTATATCCGTATATTCACCGATCCGCAGTTCATGCGACGGGTGCTTCTAATTGGAGGTGGAAAAGCTGGTCAAACCATGCTACAAATCATCAATGATCTTTGGCCTCCTCCTTTTTATGTTGCGGGAATAATCGATGATAATGTCGCCAAAGTGGGTACGACCATCGAGAATCAGCAGGTTCTTGGGACCAGCGAATCTTTATTAGAATTGATTGAACATCATAATGTCTCTGATTTAATTGTGGCAATATCAGGCGAAATGAAATCAGGGATGTTCCAAGCCATGCTGGAGGCGCAAGAGCGTGGTGTCGAGATAATCCGTATGCCCAAAGCTTACGAAGATATGCTTGGACGGGTGCCAATCCGATTACTGGAAGCCGATTGGATCCTCCGCTCGTTCGTGGATGAACATCGTGTAAGCGGATTCTACGAAATGGTAAAGCGCATCATAGACATCATCGGAGGTCTTGTAGGAGTTGTGATGCTGATTTTACTCATGCCTTTTGCGGCAGTTGCAATCTGGCTTGATGATGGTCTGCCAATTTTCTACACTCAGTTTCGTGCAGGCAAGGGTTCCCAGCCTTATAAAATTCTTAAATTACGAACAATGCGTCGGGACGCAGAGGCTGCAGGTGTGCCG
>DATCYX010000444.1:0-2989 GCA_036526235.1 Anaerolineales bacterium
GCGCGCCGCGGTGCTGGGCGCCAATGATGGCCTGGTTTCCAACCTCAGCCTGGTGATGGGTGTGGCTGGTGCTGAACTTTCCAACACCGCCATCCTGATCACCGGCTTTGCTGGATTGCTGGCAGGGGCTATCTCGATGGCCTTGGGGGAGTGGCTATCCGTGCAAAGCTCGCGCGAGCTCTACGAGCATCAAATCGAAATCGAACGGGAGGAGATCGCCAATGCCCCCGAGGAAGAGATCGAGGAGCTCTCATTGATCTACCAGGCGCGCGGAATCGCCGCCCAAGAGGCCGATAGCCTTGCGCGCCAGATCATGGCCGATGAAGAGACCGCTTTGGAGACGCTGGCTCGCGAGGAGCTAGGCGTCAACCCGGAAGACCTGGGTGGTTCGGCGTGGGAGGCAGCGATTGCCTCCTTTATCCTCTTCGCCCTGGGCGCTATCATCCCAGTCATCCCCTTCACTTTCCTGAGCGGGCTGAGCGCTGTAATTGCCAGCGCGCTGTTCAGCACGGTAGGCTTGTTCATCATCGGCGCAGGCATCACCCTGTTCACCGGCAAGCCCGTGATCTTCTCAGGTACCCGTCAGGTGTTTTTCGGCCTGGCTGCCGCGGCGGTGACCTATCTAATAGGTCGTCTCATTGGCGTAAACCTGGGAGGATAAAAATAAAGCAGGACAAACGCTTATTTAACGGTAAAATCAGAGGGGGTCTGTGGTGCCTTTGAGCATCCTGGGCTCTATTTTCTTTCACCTTGGAATTGTTATGCCTGCCTGGAAGATATTGATCGCTGACGGTCTGCACAAAAACGGAAAAGCGCTTCTAGCCGCGGCTGCCGAAGTGGTTGATCAGCCGGGCATTTCGCCGGACGAATTGCCTCGCGAGATTGGCGCCTACGAGGCGTTGATTGTGCGCAGCCGTACCAAGGTGACTGCGGCTGTGTTGGATGCCGCCGGACGCCTAAAAGTCATTGGGAGAGCAGGGGTAGGAGTAGATAATATCGATCTGGCGGCTGCTTCCAGGCGCGGGGTGATCGTGGTCAATGCGCCCCAATCCACCACGCTGGCTGTGGCTGAACAGACCATGGCACTGATGTTAGCCCTAGCGCGCCAGGTGCCGCACGCCGACGCAGCCATGAAAACCGGTCAGTGGCTCAAAAAAGAGCTGCTCGGCGTGGAGCTCTCTGGAAAGGTGCTGGGGATCATCGGTGTGGGTAATATTGGGGCTAAGGTTGCCCAGCGTGCCGCCGCGTTTGGGATGTCGGTATTAGGTTATGATCCTTTGCTCCCGCAGGAAGTCATTCGCCAGCGCGGCGCTGAAGCAGTGTCCTTGCAGGAGCTTTACGCTCGCTCTGACATGATCAGCCTGCACCTGCCACTTACGCCTGAGATGAGAGGTATGCTTAGCGGGCAGTCGTTCGGCCAGATGAAGCGCGGCGTGCGCCTGGTTTGTACCGCCCGGGGAGGCATCATTGACGAAACCGCCCTGTTGGGGGCGCTGGAGTCTGGGCAGGTAGCCGGTGCGGCTTTAGATGTGTTTGCCAAAGAACCACCCGGTCTGACAGCCCTGGTAGCCCATCCCAACGTGATCGCTACCCCCCATATTAGTGCCCAGACGGTTGAGGCTCAGGTGCGCGCAGCCGAAGACATCGCCTGTGAAGTGTTGTCTGCGCTGCGAGGCGAATCATTGCGGTGGAAGGTGGTTTAAGGATGGTTTTCTGCAGAACGCGCAATTAATTTATTCCTCTTGAGGATTTGAAGAGAAATTTAACGAGGTGAAATACAGATGGAATCAAAATTGAAGCAACTGAAAGTCATTTTGGGTGAAGTGGTAGACCTGAGAAATGTCAGCCAAGTGTTGGGATGGGACCAGCAGACCTATATGCCTCCTGGAAGTTCCGAGGACCGCGGCTACCACCTGGCGACAATCGACCAGCTGGCTCATGTTAAGTTTACGTCTGATGAGGTGGGTAAGCTGCTGGACGAATTGGAGCCGTGGACTGCCCAGCTCGATCCTGACTCAGACGAAGCCCGGCTGGTCAAGGTCACCCGCCGCGAATATGACAAGCTCATCAAGGTTCCACCAGACATGGTGATGGAGTTTTCCCAGATTACCACGGCAGCTTTTAGCGTCTGGCAAGAAGCCCGCGCTCAGAGTAATTTTGCCATGTTCCAGCCTCACCTGGAAAAGGTGGTGGACTGGAGGCGTCGCTACGCTGCCCTATTTGCCCCCTACGATCACGTCTATGATCCCCTGTTAGATGACTTTGAGCCCGGTATGAAGACTGCAGATGTCAAGGCGATCTTTGATACATTGCGCCCGCAGCAAGTTGCCCTTATTCAAGCCATCTCCGAAAGCCCCCAGGTGGACAATTCTTTTCTTCACCAATCCTTTGACGAAGAAAAGCAATGGGATTTCGGGGTCGAGGCAGCTACGAAATTCGGCTACGACTGGGATCGCGGCCGCCAGGACAAGTCGGCGCATCCTTTCACAACCAGCTTTGGCATCAACGACGTGCGCATCACCACGCGTTTCATGCCTAATTACTTCAGCTCTGCCTTCTTCAGCACTGCCCATGAGACCGGGCATGCCCTGTATGCTCTGGGTATCGACCCTGCCCTGGCGCGCACACCACTGGCAGGGGGCACATCGCTCGCCGTTCACGAATCGCAATCGCGCATGTGGGAGAATCTGGTAGGTCGCTCGCTCCCTTTCTGGGAAGGCTTCTACCCCCGCTTGCAGGAATACTTCCCTGACCAGCTAGGTAACGTGAGCTTGGAATCCTTCTATAAAGGCATCAATCGTGTCCAGCCTTCCCTGATTCGGGTTGAGGCGGATGAGGCTACCTATAACCTGCACATCATGCTGCGCTTGGAGATCGAGATCGGCCTGATGGAAGGCAGCCTGGATGTCAAGGACCTGCCCGAAGTGTGGAATGCGCGCATGCAAGAGTACCTGGGACAGACTCCCCCTAACGACACCCAGGGCGTGCT